>JAEOTH010000139.1 GCA_016839915.1 Promethearchaeota archaeon | reverse complement strand
TATAGGCAAAAATCTTTTAGTCGCTAGAAACAATATGATTCCTGCCTACACCCTGAATTTTTCTCTCAAAAAAAAAATTATTATTTATTTATTCATCTATTGCGTTTATCCTTTCTGTTTGATATAAGAGTAAACACCAAGAGCAAAAAGTGAGCACATTATGATCTCGTTCAAGATAGTTTGACCAATTGCTGCAGCTGAAAGCGTGGAGCTGTATACAATCGTCACTATAAGTTCAATGGGTATAGTCGCAATAAAAAAACTAAACAAGAATGTATATGTCAGCTTGATCTCTTCCCATTCCTTTTTCCGTAGAAGTATAACGGCGAAAAAGGAACCAAGGAATAAGATTCCCCCAAAATTACGTGGAGAAAGGGGATTTGTCCAACCGGTCAAAGGAGTTATGAAAAAATCAAGCAAAAACACGAGAAGGATCCCAAATATAAAATAAACTATACTTAATGCTATAAGTGAGATTTTTGTAATTTTTTTTATTTCGGTCATTCTTTTTTATCACATCTTTTTTTTTTTAATTTCGGTTTTATCATCTTTCTGATGATTAATTAAAGATCGAGAATGAGTTGCATTTATAATTGAGCTTCCGTTAGTTCCATGGTAGTTTTGGTTTTTTCTGGAAGTTCCATGAAATAGATATAAATAGAAAAGAATCCGATCTATTATTTAGAAATAAAAGTCAGTTTTTTCTCAAATTATGTGTCCCATAAATTATCCTCCAGAAAAGATTTATAAACCTTCCAAGTTGAAAAAGCCGGACTATGACCACATTATTCTCTGGATGTTGAATAATAATGAAAATTGTAAATGGGCTGACTTTCATCAAGAACCGATTGAAATTCCTACTGGAACATTATCTAGACATTTAGATACATTAAAGCGTAAGGGTTTTGTAGAAAATTTTGCTAGAGGGTATTACAGAATTACATCTGAGGGAAAGAAGAAATTTTATGAACTATCAAGTGGGAGAAAAAAGGAACATAAACTAAATTATCCTCCCAAAATAATCTTAAAAAGTGGAAGAAATTATTATGACTGGATTCTTTGGATGGTTTATAATAACAATTATTGTAAGCGATCTGCTTTCCTTGTAGATCCATTATCTATAAACCAATCTTCATTGTCAAAGAATTTAAGTGTGTTAATCGAAAAGGGTTTTGCATCAAAAGAGGATGGAAAATACGTGATTACGCGAGCAGGGAAATCAGAGTATTCTAGGATGCTTCAAAATTATGATTTAGATAGACAAACTATTTTAGAGGAGGAGGGGAAACGAATAGAGGAGATTACTATGAAGACAATTCAATTTTTTGAGAATTATAATATTAAAGATGAAGATATACAATTTAGGTTTCTCAACAATGCATTAAGATTAGATTATGAAAAAGTAAAACCGCTATTAAAGGATGAGACGATCTTTCATAAAATCCTACTATTTCTTTCAATTAATCATCCTGATCAATATCCGAGTTTTATTCCATCTGATGATTTTTCCAAAACCTATAAAATTAAGAAAACTACACTTGACTATTATATTGATGAGATTTCAGAAGGCAAAATATATCCATTACGATTTTTTAAGTTAAAACCTTCAGGTAAGCAATTTTACTTTCAATCAGATGGAAGACTTGAAAGAATACTTCGAGTCATCACTGAAAATCAAATCAATAAAGTTGCTTATCTAAATAAGCTCTTTTCAAAACCAGCTCCACAAATGCCACTATTTGATATGCAACCCATTATAGATGATATCGCAGAAAAGAGTTGTGAGTTTTTATTTAAGAAAGAATTGAACGCGTCATTAAGAGAATTTTTACCAGAATATCTTAAATATCTAGCCTATAAAATTGAGGCGAAAAAGGAATTAAAAGCGTCCTATGATAAATTAGAAGGAATTATTTGGCAAAACATAACTGATATTTTTCATTCACAAATCTATGAAAGTATAGAAAATCAATATGAAGAACAAATAAAAGATATTGATAAGAAAATTGAATTAAACCCTGAAAATCTTGATTTATATTATTTGAAGATTAAGATTTTGATTTATTTTAACCAATACCACGAAACAATAAAATTGCTTGATAATATGCTTGAACTTTTTCCTGAAAGTGAAAAAGATATTAAAGTATTAAAAGCGGCTGTTCTTAGAAGAATGCAAAATATTGAAGCTGGATTAGAGATAATTAATGATTTAATTCAAAAATTTCCAGGAGACAATGATCTTATTTGTTATAAAGCTTATTGGATGCAATATTTAGACAAAAAAGAAGAGGCAGTAAAAATAGTTCAAAAACTCGTAAAAGATGAACCAGAAAACGGAGTTTTTCAAGATACTTTTGGTGAGATTTTGATGTATTTTGAAGATTACGACGAAGCAACTAAAAAATTCCTTAAAACAATCGTGATTAGCAAAGATGATTGGTATATCTATCAAACTTATATTAAATTAGGTATTTGTTATAAAGCCCTTGGAAGTTATGATTTAGCAATTAAAAATCTTAAGAAAGGGAAGAATTTAACTAAAAAAAGCTCAGATGATGTTGCAACTAAGCAAAAATGGATCTCAATCGCAGATCTTTTTCTCACTGATATAGAGCAGTTATATTCTTTCAACTAAAATGGAAATTATATTATTACCAAATCCTCCAAAATTACAGGTTATTCCCGTTTCTGCACCTTCAACTTGTCTTCTACCTGCATCTCCTCTTAATTGCCAAACTAACTCTACAACCTGAGCTACACCAGTAGCTCCAAGGGGGTGGCCTCTGGCTTTTAATCCACCAGAAGGATTTATTGGAATGATTCCTCCAATTTCGGTTAAGCCTTCATGAGCTGCTTTAGCGCCTTCTCCTTTCTTGAAGAACCCAATATCTTCAGATTGAACTGCTTCAAGAATTTCAAATGCATCATGTAATTCAGCAACATCTATATCTTCTGGGATTTTATTGGCCATTTTATATGCCTGATTTGAGGAGATTTTCAAAGCTTTAAGAGTGGTAATATCTTCACGTTCAAACACAATATGGGTATCTGTAGCTTGTCCAATACCAGTAATTTGAATTGGTGTATCACAATATTCTTTTGCTTTTTCAGCATTACATAAAATTAACGCTGCTGCTCCATCAGATATGGGGCAAATATGAAAAAGTCTTAATGGATCTGCAATTATTGGATTGGTTCTATCGTCTTTAAGAAAATCATAAATATTATCCCAACTGCCTTTTCCTTTTTGAACGGCACTCTTCATAAAATCTTCGATTGTTCTCTGAAAATGTGCTTTTGGGTTCAAAGCTCCATTTCTATGATTTTTAATTGCAATATCTGATATCCAATCAAGCTCAGCATTATATTTTTCAAGATATGCTCTTGTTAACATACCACCAAATGACGGAAGAGAGACTCCATGGGGTCTTTCTGCTTCTGGATGAGTCAGCGTAGCTACATTTGAAGTGATATAACCAGGAGTTTTGATATGTGTCATTTTTTCGCCACCAACTACTAAGACTAAGTCACTCATACCAGAGGCGATTGCTTGAAAGCCTACTTTAATTGCTGATCCTCCTGAAGCGGGTCCATTCTTTATATGATCTGCTGCTGCAGGAATTAAACTTATCTTATCAACCAGTGCGCTAGCAACGCCCGAAAGCTGGTTATATATTCCAGGACTCATCGCTCCTACATAAACAGAGTCAAAATCTTCATTACTTGTGTTAGAATCTTCAATAGCTTCTATAGATGCTTCAGATAGTAAATCCATCAATCCTTTGTCTATTAATCTGCCAAACTTTGTATGTCCAATTCCAATAATCGCTACTCTATTCATATTAAGACCGTTTTTTTAGGAAAATAATTAATTGAATATTCTAAATAATTTTATTTATAATTCTAATAAGTACTTATATATATTTTTTATAATTTTAATAGAGTATCCAAATTTAGGAGGTATAAAATTTTGTTAAAAGGGATTCATATTTTATTAACCTATATGTGTAATTATGAATGTGATCACTGCTTTTTATATTGTAGTCCTAATTCAAAAGGCACATTTACATTAGCTCAAATTAAGGAAGTTCTTGATGAGGCGATAAAGATTAAAACAGTCGATTCAATATATTTTGAGGGAGGGGAACCTTTTCTCTATTATCCTATAATGGTTGAGGGTCTGAAATTAGCAAAAGAATTAGGATTCAAAACTGGTTTAGTATCTAATTCGTATTGGGCAACAAGTGTGGAAGATGCTAAAATTTGGCTTAAACCACTTGCTGAAATTGGAATTTCAGATTTGAGCATAAGTAATGATGCTTTTCATTATGGGGACGAAGAATTAAATTTATCTAAAAGAGCCGAAAAAGCAGCTAAAAATTTAAACTTGCCTTTATCTTCGATTTGTATTGAAGAACCAACAGTTGAATTTGAAAAGGACCATAAAAAGGGTGAACCTGTTATTGGAGGAGGGGCAATGTTTAGAGGGAGAGCTGTTGAAACCTTAATTGAAGGCTTACCTCGTAGGTCCTGGGAGAAAATGAGTAGGTGTCCATATGAAGACTTAGAAGGCCTTGGAAGAGTGCATGTAGATTCATATGGGAATGTCCATATCTGCCAAGGATTGAGTATTGGTAATATGTGGCAAACACCTCTTTCCGAATTAATTAAAAATTATGATGCCAAAACCCATCCTATATGTGGCCCTTTAATGAATGGTGGTCCTGCTCAACTTGTAAAAAAATATAAAGTTGAGCATGAGGATAACTATGTTGACGAATGCCATCTTTGTTATTTAGCAAGATCAAAGCTTTTAGATAAATTTCCACAATATCTTGCTCCAAAGCAAGTATATGGATTGGAATACCATATTTCTTCTACCTAAAATATTTTACATTTTTGAAAGTAGATTTGCATATAATTTTTGTCGTTATGAATTCTTAACCAAAGTGTTAAATATAATTTTTTTTGTATCTTAATGGTATAAGAAAATTCCCAGTACATAATTGTATCTACTAATTTACTAATTTGGAGTGAAACTATTTTGATTAAATTTGAGGAAAATCAACTTAATAATACTGAAGAGTTATTCAAATCAATTTATAATGATTCTCCAATAGGAATTGAACTTTTTGATTCGAATGGAAAATTGATTGATTTAAACCAATCGTGTTTGGAATTGTTTGGTGTTTCAAACAAGGATGAGGTTAAAGGATTTGATCTATTAAGTGATCCAAACATACCTAAAGATATTCTGGTTAAGTTAAAACAGCGGCAAACCATACATTTTGAAAGTTCATTTGATTTTGATCTCATTAAAAAGCACAAACTGTACCAAACTAAGAAATCAGGAAAAATTTATCTCGATATATTAATTACCCCCTTATTCCTTGGAGAGAGTATGTCTATCACTAATTATATAGTACAAATTCAAGATGTCACTAATCAAAAAAAAGCAGAACAAAAACTAATGAATTTAAATGTGGAGTTAGAAAACCAGATACATGAAAAAAAAAAGGAATTAACGAAATCAGAAGAGAGACATAGGCTTATTTTAGAAAATGCAAGTGATTTAATAGTTATTCTTGATGACAACTTTAAATATGAATATATTAATGAACAAGTCCATAAGAAATTAATGGGATATTCAAAAGAGGATTTAATCGGAAAGTCTTCATTGGACTTTATCCATCCCGATGATCTTGAGGAAGCTTCTAAAGCTTTAAGGAAAGGTTTTAACGAAGGCGAAGGAGTGGGAGTTATAAGAATTAGAAACAAGAAAGGAGTTTACGTTTGGCTTGAAATTAAAGGCAAAGCATTTATAAACAAGGATGGAAACACTAAAGGAATTATGATTTCAAGAGATATTACTAAGCGTAAAAAAGCAGAAGAAAAATTAAAAGAATCTGAAGAAAAATTCAGAACAATCTCCGATCAGTCATTAGTTAGCATAACAATTGCTCAAAATGGAATCATCAGATATGTAAATAAACAAATGGAAGAATTATCGGGGTATTCTTTAGAAGAAATGGAATTCTGGCATGCTGGAGAGTTTCTTAAGATAATACACCCCGATTATAGAGAATTGGTTGCCGAGCAATCAAAGAAAAAGCAGAGGGGACAGGATGATGTTATTGATCAATATCAAATTAAGGGAATCAAAAAGTCTGGAGAACATATATGGGTTGAAAATTATTCCAAAACGATTGTATATGAAGGAAATCTCGCGGTTTTAAGTATTATGATTGATATAACCGACAAAAAAGAAGCCGAGAAAAAATTGAAAGACTCTGAAGAGAGATATCGTACATTAATTGATAATATATTAGATGTAATTTTTGAAATTGACTTGAATGGAGAAATCACCTATTTAAGCCCTCAAACAATTGATATATTAGGTTATAAACCAGAAGAATTAAATAATCAAAATATTTATAGATTTATCCATCCAGATGATCAAGAGGTAGTATTTCAAATTCAAAAATATGTTATAAATTCTGGAGAAGTTGGATCAGTAGAATTCAGACTTCGTAATAAAGAAGGTCGCTATATAACAGTTTCTTTAAGAGGTCAACTTATAGAAAAAGAAGGAGAAAAAAAAATTGTTGGTTTATTTAGAGATGTTACAGAGCGAAAGAAAATTGAAGAAAAAGTACAAGAAGAAAAAGAAAAAGCAGAAATGTACTTAAATTTAGTAAATGTTTTAATTGTTGCATTAGATAGAGAGGGAAACATTTCGTTGATCAATAAAAAAGGAAATGATATTCTGGGATGGGATGAGGGAAAATTAGTTGGTAAAAACTGGTTTGAACATTGTCTCCCTCCAGAGGACAGAGAAAGAACAAAAAATTATTTCAAAAAGTTAATGAGAAGTGAGTCGGATGTAATTCCGTTTTATGAGAATTCAGTAATGACCAAAAATGGAGATAAAAAAGTAATTGCGTGGTCAACAATCTTATTTAAGGACTCTAAAGGAAATATTACGGGAGCTTTAAGTTCCGGGGAAGATATCACAGAAAGTAAGGAAGCCGAGGAAGCATTGAGAGAATCTGAAGAGAAATTTCGCACCATTGCTGAACAATCTTTAATGGGAATTATAATTTTACAAGATAATAAAATTAAATATGTGAATTCTGCTGCTGCGCGCATGCTCAATTATACTATTGATGAAATTTTGAACATGCCTCCTGGAGGGTATCTAAATTTTATTGATCCTGATGATAGAACTATTGTAGTTGAACAAGCTAAAAAAAAACAAAAAGGTATTGAAACCTCTATCACGGGATATGAGCATCGATGTTTAAAAAAGAATGGAGATACTATTTGGATCCAAAATTACTCAAAAATAATTAATTATGAAGGTGATTTTGCCGATCTAATTACAGTCATAGATATAACAGATCGTAAGAAAGCTGAAGAAATGATCCGAGAATCAGAGAAAAAATTAACAGATTTAATAGAATCTGTTCCTATAGGAATCTCTATTTCTACACCTGATGGAAAAATATTGTCATGTAATTCATATGCATTTCAGATACTTGGCTATAGCTCAAGAGAAGAATTTTTAAACATCCCAGTCATTAATTTTTATCAAGATCCCAGCGATAGAGAGAAATTTCTTGAGTTACTTGAAAAGGGGTTAGTAAAAGACTTTGAAGTAAAGTTTAAGCGTAAAGATGGAAGTGTTTTTTGGGTATCACTTACTTCTGTTGCTCATAATGAAGGAGACAAGACAATGTTTGTCAATTCATTTCAAGATATCACAGAACGTAAAAATGCTGAAATTATAATTCAACAAAGTGAAGCGGAATTAGCGGCAATTTATAATTACACACCAATAGCAATACTTCTGTTGAATAAAGAACGACGAATAAGAAAAATTAACAAATTTGCGTTAAATTTTACAGATCGTCGGGAAGAGGAAGTTTTTGGAATTCATGGAGGCGAAGCTCTACGATGCTTATATTCCATCAAGGATCCTCGGGGATGTGGATTTAGTGAACAGTGTCAGGAATGTGCTATTCGAAATACCGTTCTTGACACTTTTAACACAAAAATCCCTCATATTAATCAAGAAGCTACACTATATTTATTACCAGGTGGGGATATAAATAAAGTTCATTTACTTATTTCCACTGTTCCATTGAAGTTTGGCGGTGAAGATTTAGTCCTCATTAGTTTAATAGATATTACTAATCTGAAAAAAACTGAACAAAAACTGATAGAATCTGAAAAAAAATATCGAACTGTTATTAATAATATCCCTGGGATGGTATATAGAGGGCATCCTGATTGGACTGTAGAGTTTCTTACTAATTGTGAGGTGATTTCAGGATATACCGAGGAGGATTTTCTCTCTCAAAAACAAAATTGGGTTGATATTATCCATCCAAACGACAGAGAATCTATTATCAATGAAGGATATTTGCTAAATGAAAGACCAATGTCATTATCACAAATTTACCGAATTATCACCAAAGATAGTTCTATTCGATGGGTTAATGACCGTAAAATATCATTTTTTGATGAAAATGGTGTCTTTTGTGGTGTTGATGGTATTGTTTATGATATCACTGATTATAAACTAGCAGAACAAAAATTAAGGGAGTCTGAAACAAGATATCGAGATTTATTCGAAAATTCTCCAATTGCTCTATTCGAACAAGATTTTTCTGAATTAAAAAGTTATATAGATAATATAAAGTCTTCAGGGGTAAGTGATTTTGAAAAATACTTTGAAGAAAAATCTGATGAAATCATAAATTTCCGTTCTAAAGTTAAACTAATTGATGTAAATAGGAAAGCTTTAGAACTATATAAAGCCAATAACAAGGATGATTTCATTAGTAGGAAAGCTCAATTAATTAATGGATTATATCAAGCTGATACCGAAGAAGTTCTATTGGCTAATAAGAAAGAAATGTTATCTCTGATAAATGGATATAAAATGTTTGAAACTGAACTTATTACTAAAACTTTCACAGGAGATTCCATTTATCTTTATGTGAGAACCTTGATTACTCCAGGATCTGAAAATACTTGGTCAAAGGTTATTGTGTCTCTTTTAGATATAACAAATCGTATGATGACTGAGCAAAAATTGAAAGAATCAGAAGAAAAATTTAGAAACATTGCTGAACAAACTTCTTTGGGTTTGTTGATTCAACAAGATGGAATAATTAAATTTGCTAATTCAGCAGTAGCAGATATGAGTGAGTATTCTATGAGAAAAATTAATAATTGGGCTATTGAAGATTTGTTAAATATCGTTTATGAAGAAGATCTACCACTTATCAATGCTATGGTAAATTTAGTAAGAAGTGATAATTTTGACACTTCTGAACAATTCGAATGTAGAATAGTTACAAAATCGGGAATTATGAAATGGCTCGAAATTATTGCCAAACCAATGATTTATTTGGGAAAGAAAGCAGTATTTTCTACTCTCATAGATACTACAGCTAAGAAAAAATTAGAGGAAGAATTAAAAGAAATAAGTAGATTAAAATCCGAGCTTCTTAGCAGGACCTCACATGAACTTAAAACGCCATTGGTTTCAATAAAGGGGTATGCAGATTTATTGTTAAGCCAACATTATGAAATGCTCGACATTTATACAGTCTCAGTTCTGCATGAAATAAAACAAGGATGTAACCGATTGGAATCACTAATAAAAGATCTTATAGAAACCTCAAAGTTAGAGTCTGATGAAATTGAATTAAATAAGTCAGAGGATGATCTAGCATTTTTGGTTAAATTTTGTATAAGAGACTTAAAAGGTTTATTAGAAAACAGGAAACATAAATTAATTCTAGAGATTCATGATAAATTGATTACAGTATTCGAAAAAGAGAGAATATATGAGGTAATTACAAATTTATTAAGCAATGCGATAAAGTATACCCCTCGGAATGGAATAATTTCAATTAAATCTGAAATAAAAGAAAATACCTATATAATATCTATTGAAGATAATGGTATCGGTCTAAGTGATGATGAGAAATTTAAAATCTTCAAAAAATTTGGAAAAGTTGAGCGATATGGTAAGGGCATGGATGTAGTTTCAGAAGGATCTGGTTTGGGCTTATATATCTCAAAGAAAATAATAGAATTACATGGGGGGGATATTTGGGTTGAATCTAAAGGGAGAGATAAAGGTTCTACATTTCATTTCTCCTTACCAATTATTAAATAATAAATATATATAATTATTTTTAATTTTGTCCAAGGTTTTTCATTTAAGAGAATTCAAATATTCGAAGTATATTATTATTCTATAAAATCTAAACTAAGATTTATTCGGTATAGTTGATTATAATTTCGTACATAGATAAAGAAAAGTTGGGTGCTTTATTCAAATGGTACATGCAAGTAGTAGGTGATTCTTTGGTCTCAGTACTTTTAGTAGACCGAGATGGTTTAATTGTTAATATATTGACACGAGATCCAGAGAAAATAGATGAAAAAAAGTTTATCGGCGCTTTTAGTTCTTTAGTTGAATTAGTGTTAAAAAAATTAACCTTAGACTTTGATCTTGGTACTTTTGGTGCGGGAACATTTGATACAGATAGGTATCGATTTATTTTTTGTGAATCTGGGTCTGATCATGTACTTGTTTCAATTCTTCATCCTAGGGCATTAGTTGATGATATTTTTCCGTACACTTATTTAACAGCTGATAAAGTTGCTAGAATTATTGATGGGGAATTACCAGTTAGTCCTGTAATCCCTAAAATTAAAAGAGATACAGAATTAGAAAAAATAAAACGAAAGATGGACTATTATCAGGGTACTATCCATTCTTCTAATTATGTGTATAAGTTAAGTGTAATTGGAGATGAAGGAGTAGGAAAGACAAGTATGGTTCAAAGATTTGTTCATGGAATATTTCAAGTCGATTATAAGGCAACAATTGGAACCTTTATATCTAAAAAAGAATGCAAATTTGATGAATTAAATACATCTGTAAGATTTATGATATGGGATTTAGCTGGACAACCACAATTTGAACGTTTATGGCCAGATTATATAACAGATTCTCGTGCAGGTATTATTGTTTTTGATATAACAAATCGAGAATCTTTCAACCAAGTGAAGAAATGGTATGAAATAATTACAGAAGTAGCCTTACCTGATATTATTTTAATTCTTGTTGGTAATAAAGTTGATTTAAAGAACACAAGAGTAATATCTATTGAAGAGGGTACACAACTAGCAAAGGATTTAGGGATCTTTTACTTGGAAACTTCAGCAAAAACAAATGAAAATGTTGAAGATGTTTTTGAGTGGATCGCACTCCAAATTATCAACAAAAAAATTGATGATGTGAAAGACTCATTACTTAATAAACAAATTGAAGAAGGCTTAAAATATATAATATCAAGCCCTCAATTGAATATTTTAAGCAAATACTTTTCCAAACAGTTAGATTATTGCATAGGAAGAAGTGACACTAAAGATATAATAAAATACTTAGATATTTTAAAAGCAATTGAAAAAAATAAGTTATAGATTTTAAACATTTATATAAAGAGCTGGCTTGAACGGTTTTGCTCTCCTAGATCTTTGTTTTGGATCAAACTCAGAATTTATTATTATCACGGAATTTACTCGTTTTTCTATATAAGATTTATATTGATTAAGTAAACCAGTTTCTTCTATTTGGGGCCATTGCCTTTCCCATATCCGTTCTTTTAATTGACTTTTAATAAAAGGTATAAGTTTTTTATTTGTCATTAACTCTCTTTCTTTTTTTATCTCAGATAAGATTATATCAAAATTATCTTTTTTTGATATTATCAAATCTGAAACTTTATACATCCACTCAGGAGACGTATATAGATGTATTTCATTAGATTTCAGAGATTTTACAATTTTCTTTATGTTGAAGATATCCTCAATAACATTTGAGATATAATCAAATTCAACTTCAAGGTTAAAATCAATATATTGTTTATTAAATTCTCCCCAAACTTCTTTTGAGATAAATCCTTTATTTCCAGCAATTTCCCATAATTCTTCACATAAGTGAGGCATTGTTAAGGATAGTATTTTTAACCAATCCTTATAAATCATTTTAAAAACTATTAGCAAATCATCTATATTATCAGTATCTCTATAAAATTC
Source organism: Promethearchaeota archaeon (assembly GCA_016839915.1). Lineage (GTDB taxonomy): Archaea > Asgardarchaeota > Lokiarchaeia > Sigyniarchaeales > SOKP01 > Loki-b32. The sequence goes on along the minus strand of JAEOTH010000139.1, from coordinate 10,781 downwards.
CTGCATAAGATTAAAAATCTCGTAAAAAGAAGTTTGGAGATATCGCCTTATATTGTATTCTTCTAAAGCCTTTTGGGCTTCGACAAATTTCTTAATAATTTTTGAAAGTATCACTATTGAATATTTAGAGTTAATAAATTCAAATTTAGCTTCGATGTTTTTTGATTGCTTAATTCTGTCAGAAATAAACGCATAGAATTTGGAGATGTGATTTTTCACTGTTTTTATTTCTTTTTCTCGAAAATCCATATACACACCAAAATCGGCACCATGAGATATATAAAATCTAAATAGATCAGCGGAATAAATTTTTTGAATATCTGCTACTGGAATCAAATTTCCCTTTGACTTACCCATTTTTTGCCCTTCTACATTGACTGGTTCGATTAAAGTAATAACCTTTGGCCAATGATTCTCTGGAAAAATAGCTACATGATGAAATATATAAAAACTTAAATGGTTAGAAATATGCATTATTGCAGTGTGGCGATGGTCAACGGGATACCAATAGAAAAATTCTTCTTGGAGTTCTCTAAGAATGTTTTCAGGTACACTCGTTTGTTTTGAAAGTTTCTTTATATCCCCTTTTTCTAAAAAAACAAAATCAAAGAATTCTGGAGTTAATTGTTCTGGTGTAATTTGATGTTCTCTTATTTTATGTGAAATTGTATAAAATGCCATGTATATTGTTGAATCGCTTAGAGATTCTATTATCCACTCTTTATTAAAAGGTAATTTTGTCCCTAGACCCCTCTTTCTAGCACACGGTCTTTTTTCAAGCCAATTAAAAATATTTTCAAAATTTAGTCGGTACTTACCAGGAATAATTTTCATATTGTTAAGACATTCAAACGCTTTCTTTTTCCAATCTCCCGCATTAAAATTAAGAAACCACTGATCTTTTAGAATAGAAACAATGATCTCTTCTCCACATTTACATCTAAGATTTTTAGTAATTGGAAGATATAATTTGTCTGCTCTATTTTCTTCTATTAAATCCTCTGAAACCTGCCGGGCAGCATCACTGACTTTCATTCCTTGGTATTTCCCACATTTATCATTAAGAAACCCATTATAAAATTCATTTTTATAATTCTCACTTGTTGCTAAATCTAACTCTTCTTTATCCATTTGAGAATCGACATTATGTTTCTCACAGTATATTTTTGCTGGAAAATCCTTGAATCCTTTTAATTCGATAATCTGAATTGGATATATTAGTTCAATTTCTCTTTTTTCTAAATTAAATTCTTCAATTAATTCAGTATTATGTTGTAAATCAATCAATGCCATATAATCATAAGGAGCATGGGCGGGAACTGAATAAACTACACCTGTAGCTGTAGATGTGTCAACAAAATCTCCGGGTAAAATCGGGATTTCTTTAAATCCATAGACATCCCTTGCTTTTTTACCGATTAGTTTACTTCCTTTAAAGTTTTCTAATATTTTAATCTCTTTATTTTGATTCTCTAACAAATGAGTTGCTTCCTCGGAGATAAACCATATTTCGCCATTTATGGAAGCCTTAATATAATCTCCACTTGGGTTTATCCATATGTTTGTCACTCCATATATTGTTTCTGGTCTTAGTGTAGAAGCCACGAGAAAACCATCTTCAAAAGGAAATTTTATACAATTAAATTCATTGATATTAAGGTCTAGCTCATCTCCACTCGCTATATCGTCTTCTCCTACAGCATTTTTATCTCTAGGACAATACAGAATAGGATATTCCCCTTTTTCAATATACTCTTTTTTTTTGAAATGAAAATATTGCCATTCAATGAATTTATTATAAATTTTGTCTCCAGTGGTGAACTCCCTTCGCCAATCCAAACTCATTCCTATTGACTTAAAATCCAATTTTATTGTGTTAGAAAAGTAATTCACAATATTCCAAGGATCGACAAAACTTTTTACGGTTTCATTCACTTTTCCCCGATCTGAGGTATGTAATGATACATATTCTTTCATTCTAGTTATTTGAATTTGATCCCCTCTTTCTATTGAAGAGGAAATCGCTAAAACAGGAGTACCAGTAATGTGAAATGCCATAGGATATAATACATTATAATCTTTAGCCCGATAGTACCTAGCAAATATATCTCCGTTAACAAAACTCCTCCCATGACCTATATGAGTAGGCCCTGAGGCATATGGATAGGGAGAAGTAATAAAGATTTTCTCTTTTTTTTTATCTGGATTTGCTTCAAATATTTTTGCTTCTTCCCATTTATCTTGCCATTTTTTTTCAATTTCTTGTGGATTATACATTTTTTTTAGACTCAATCTTGATTTTTATGCTCTATTTTATTTGTAACCTTTTTGAGTGATAAATCATCCATCATCTCTTTCAATTAAATTTGCCATGCCAAGCGAACAAATCCGTGGAAAACATAAAAGAAAAAGAGTGTGAGGATTTGTATCGCTCAAGATAATAATAAAACTGCGAGTAAATCAACTAATGATATTTTTTCCATTAAATTCATCTTTAACGCAGTCTTATTTGAAATCATTCTTATAAAGAGTATATATGTTTTTATATTAAAATATTTCTAGATGCTTTACTCAGATCCTTTTAAACTAGACTATTCTATTTAATTATATTTAATTCTATTGCGATAACTCGTTTTTTAAAAATAGTACAAATTGTTAAATACATCCACTTATTTCATTCTCTAGACCTTTATTCGAATTATAAATAACATTGAGAAAGAAATTGGGTTTATTGTGAAAAATTTAACTTTTTTAAGTGAACCAGTACAACAGTATCTCACAATTCTTAGTTCTTTAAGTGATGGTATGCATGTTGTAGATAAAGATTTAAAAATTATATTCCAAAATCCCGCATTAATTCAATGGCTCCAACAAATAAATTTAAAATCTGATAATATTGGTAAAACTGTTTTCGAGGCGTTTCCTTTCTTAGAGTATGAAAAAGTCATGAATGAATATGATAAAGTCTTCAAGGATAAGGAACTTCTAACCACTCTGGAAGTTACAAAACTACTTGATCGAGATATATATACTGAAACATTAAAAATTCCTATTATAAGTGAGGGAGAAGTTAACCATATTATCACAATATTAAGAAATATTACTGATCAGAAGGAAGCTAAAGAAAAATTAAAAGTTTCAGAGGAAAAATATAAAAATATTATCAATAATCTTATGGATGTTATCGTAATTTTAGATTTAAAAGGGAATTTCCGATATGTTAGTCCACAAATCTATGAAATTTCTGGATTTAAACCTGAAGAGATTGTTGGTAAAAATGGATTCAAATTAATGCATCCTGATGATATAAAAAATGCTGCTGAAGTATTAAAAGAAGCAAAGGATGAGAAGAAGAGAGTGCATATTGAATATAGAGTTATACATAAAGATGGTTATTACAAAGATGTATCAGCAAGTGGGAGAATAGTAAATATTGATGGAGAAGACAGAATTTTCGCAATCGTTAAAGATATTTCTGAACATAAAAGAGCAGAACAAAAATTAAAAGAATCGGAAGAAAAATATCGATATTGGATTGAAAATGCTTTGGAAGGGGTATGGGTTATAGATTCAAATGCATGTACGATTTTAGTTAATCCTAGTATGGCGAATATGCTAGGTTTCTCTGAGAAAGAAATGATCGGTAAACCTGTTTTTTCATTTATGGATGATAACCAGGTACAAGTAACAAAAAATCATCTTGAAAAAAGAAAAAAAGGAATAGCTGAAGAGCGAGATGCTGAATTTTTGCATAAAAGTGGGGAAAAGGTATATTTAAGAGTACGAGCGACTCCAATCTTCGATAAACAGGAAAATTATGAAGGAACCTATGCATTTTTAACAGATATAACCCAAAAAATGTTAGCTGAACAAAAATTAAAAGAATCAGAAGAAAAATTTAGAACAATTGCGGACCAATCGTTTATGGGAATCATTATATTACAAGATGGAGTATTTAAGTATCTTAACAAGCAAGCAGCAATGATTAATGGATATACAGTTGAAGAAATTCAGAAGTGGAAACCATATGAATTTCAAAAAGTTATCTATCCAGATGATAGAGAATTCGTCATGAAGCAAGTCCGAAAAAAGCAATCAGGTGATCCAGATGTAATAAATCACCATCAATATAGAGTTGTGAAAAAAAATGGAGAAGTTATTTGGGTTGATAATTTTTCAAAAACAATAAATTACAAAGGAAGACCTGCGAATTTCGTGATGACAATTGATATAAGTGATAAAATAAAATCAGAAGAGCAATTAAAAGTGTCTGAAGAAAGATATCGTTTAATTTCAGAAAACACTGATGATTTAATTGCAGTATATAGTAAAGATGGAATTGTAGAATATATTAATGCTGAAACTCATTCAAGGATTCTGGGATATGATCTAAATAAATTTTTAGATATCTCTTTTAGAACCTCATTGGTTCATGAAGATGACAAAGAAATGACTGTAAATTCTGTAAGTGAAGGATTAGAAAAAGGTTATTATTATTACCAATTTAGGCTGAAACATAAAAGTGGAAAATATCTATGGTTTGAAGTCACTGGCAAGGCGTTTACTGATAATTTTGGCAACAGTAAATTACTATGTGTTTCAAGAAATATAAATGAAAAAAAAAAAGCAGAACAGAAAATAAAAGAATCTGAAGAAAATTTCAGGACTATTGCTGAGCAGGCATTTATGGGTATTTTGATAATCCAAGATGATAAAGTCGAGTATGTGAACAATAATTTACTACAAACTTTTGAATATTCTTATGAAGAGGTTGAGAACTGGAAAAAGGATGATCTAATCAAATTAATTTACCCTGAGGATTTACAGGATCTAAGAGAATACCGAAAAAAATTACAGGATGGAGAATCGGACATAAAACCATTTAATTCTTATAGAGCATTTACCAAATACGGTAAAATAAAATGGATTGATCAGTTTTCAAAACCTATAATTTATCGGGGGAAACCAGCAGAATTGATTACAATTATGGATATTACTGAAAAGAAGAAAGCTGAAGAAGAATTAATAAAGTTGAATAGTTTAAAATCAGAACTTCTTAGAAGAACTTCCCATGAACTAAAAACACCTCTTGTTTCAATTAAGGGTTTCTCTGATCTTTTGTTGACTGTACATAAGGAAAAGCTGGATGATTATGTATTAGCGACTACTCGTGAAATTAAACTTGGATGTGAAAGACTTGAAAGTTTAATTCAAGATATTTTAAAAACAGCTGAATTAGAATCTGAATCAGTAGAACTAATAAAATCAGAAGAAGATCTATCATTTTTAATCAAATTGTGTGTAAAAGAATTACAAGGATTAATAAAATTAAGAAATCATGAGATAAATCTGGAGATTCATGATAAATTAATAGCTCACTTTGAGCCAGATCAAATCCATCTCGTCGTTAGTAATATACTCAATAATGCAATAAAATATACACCACCTAATGGAAAAATTGAAATTAGATCTGCTATAAGAGATGATTCTGTTTTAATTTCAATACATGATAATGGAATTGGATTAACCTATGAAGAAAAAAAACGTCTATTTACCCAATTTGGAAAAATTGAACGATATGGACAAGGGCTTGATATTATCTCTGATGGCTCTGGTTTAGGATTATTTATAACCAAAAAAATTGTAGAATTACATGGTGGAAAGATATGGGTTAGATCTAAAGGGAGAAACAAAGGTTCTACCTTTTATTTTACTCTTCCTTTAAATAGAGAAGATAATTTGTAAATAACCATTCTCTAAAAAAAAAATTAGAATCCAAGATCCTTTTTAACAAATTTCAAATTTTATTATTTATGTCAATAAAGAAAAAAGATGCTGAAATCCAAGCAAAAAAAATTGTAAGAAGAGTATTAGAACAAAAAAATTATCTTTCTAAATTATTAAAAGGAACCATGGCTAAAGAAGATTCAGTGAGATATCCAAATGCGATCGCTTTAGAGATTCTAAGTCAGGAGAATCCCAAAATTATTTATCCTGAATGGAATTTTTTTGTTGATTTATTAAAAAGCAAAAATGCTTATCATAAATCCATCGCAATCTCTACCATTTCAAATTTAACCGCTATAGATGAAAAAAATAAATTTGAAGAAATTTTTGAAGATTTTTTTAAGCTTATTGATGATAAAAGTGTTATTGTTTCTAGAAAGCTAGCAATTTATGCCGGGAGAATTGCTACTGCTAAAAAATCATTAAATTTTAGAATCACCACAGTTTTGCTAAGTATTGATGATACTCAACATACTCCTAGTCGCAAAGACTTAATAAAAGGAGACATTATTGAAAGTTTCAGTGAATATTTTGAAGATATTAAGGATAAAAAAACAATTATCCAATTTGTCAAAAAACAATTAAATAGTAGTAGTCCGAGCACAGTGAAGAAAGCTAATGAATTTCTTTTAAGATGGGAAAAATAAATTTCATTTTACTTAGAGCTTCTTTTTTAGATGAAGTCATTAAAGATTTTAATAAGAATCTTTAATCATTTCTAAGAGATTTCTCTTGAAATAAGTCTTAAATATTGAATAGATTTTGGCTTAAAGGAGAATTCATTTTTATTATATGGAATTAATTTTATTAATGGTAAGAAATTCGCTAAATAAAGAGAGACTCCTCTAATCTCCTTATCATTAAGTAAAAATTTGATATTCTCAAATTTGAAAAATCCAAACTGTCCACTCATTTCATGTATAATTCCAATCTTACGAGCTCCTAAATATACTGGATCTAAGTTATAAGAAGTATATTTTTGTTCGAAGATTACTGTACCTGTTTTATAATGAGGAATTCCCCCATCTAAAAGACAATCTAAATTACTAAACCTTGTCTTAACTCCATAGAAGGGAAAAAGATTATGATAATAATGTTTTGGTAAACGTGCAAGAATCATTTCTGGATAAACTGAATGAATTTCAATAGGAATTTGGTTTACATTTATTTCTTCAGAAAATTTATTTAAAATAGTTTTCTTTCTGATTGCTAAAGAAAAACTTTTTCCCCCTCTAGCACGAATAGCGTCGTTGATTGGCCTTATTTCCAGATGCAAATGAGGACTTGACCAGTATGCAAAATATCCATTACGGATAGTTTTTCCTAAAAGATCGCCTACTTCAATCTGATCTCCTACTTGAACATTTGGATTAACATGCATAATTTTCCAAAGAATCTCAGGATTAGAAGGATCGCTAATCAAAATTAAATAATCAACATTGATACCATCAGAGAATTTTGGTTTAGGGGCAGCTAAAGATTTAACCTTTAAAATTTTTCCTGAAATGGGACTTAGTACCTTATAATTTTCTAAAGTGAGGTTTTGGTAGATATCTATTGCAAGTCCATGTTGGTGCGCATAATAGGGAGATGTTCCTATGCTAAAATGGCTTGTTTGAGGTATAGACACACGAATATCATCCATTTTAACAATATCATAAAATTCAGACTTGGGCATAAAAAAATCAAATTCTAGAATATCTTCTAATTATTGTTAATTAGGGTAATAAAAAAAACCTTAATACCATGAGGAAGAATTGTTAAAGAATTAAATTAATTACTCACTTTTCTTTTGAAATATGAGTTGTTAAAAATGTTTGACATTATTATTAAGATATAATTTACATTGTAAATTTTTTCATTCTAAAATTATTTGGATGATAATCTATGACTAGTCTCGAAATTAGTATTTTTTCTGCTTCTGAAAGTGAAAAATTGAGGCATCTACTAAAGAATCCAGAAGAGGATTTACAGAGAATCCTTTCTTTATTAGAAAAGAAAGTTGAGAAAAACAATTTACACTTAGGAGAGTTAAATGAACAATATCACTCCTTAATTGATTGTTTAACACATGTTGGAATCGGGATAGATATTGTTAACAAAGATTATGAGGTAATATTCCAGAATCACGTTTTAAAAGAAAGATTCGGAGACTTAAGAGGGAAAAACTGTTATAAGAGTTATATGGGTTTAAAAGAACCTTGCGAATTTTGTCCAATGGAAGAAGCTTTAAAACATAATAAAGTTGAACGAACTGAATTGGGTGCGACAGATGGTAGAACTTACGAATTAATTTCTGCTCCATATCCTAATCAAGATGGCTCAATTGATAAAGTTGCTGAAATTGTGATTGATATTACTAATCGTAAACAGGCGAAACAAAAACTAAAAGAATCTGAAGAAAAATATAGAGGACTTACAGAACAATCATTAATGGGAATTTTCATATTGCAGAAGGGTATATTTAAATATATTAATCAAGCAGTATCGGATATTATTGGCTATTCTATTGAAGAAATGTTAAATTGGACAGAATTCGACATCGCCAAAACAATTTACAGTGAAGATTTAGAAATGATAATGAATAGATTGAAACAAAGTCAGGCAGGTGATTTAGATGAATTTTCCAGTTCTATTTTTAGGATCATAACTAAAAGTGGAAAATTAAAATGGATTGAAGAATACAACAAAAAAATAATATACAAAGGAGAAAATGCAAGTCTTGTAACTTTAATAGATAGAACTAGTAAAATTGAATCTGAACAAAAACTAAAAGAATCCGAAAATAAATATCGTCATTTATTTTATCATCTTCCTATACATATATCCATCTTCGACTCAAATGGGAATTTAGTGGAAAGTAATAAACTTCTTATCAAAAAACTATCAGATTACGTGGGATTAGAGTTTATTGGGAAAAATTATGTAGATATAATACCCTATTTTAAAAACTCAGATCAACTATTAAAGCTATTTAAAGAAAGATTAGATATGATACGTAAAAACGAGAATCCAGGACCAATAGAATTGTTATTATTTACTAACAATGGAAAAAAAGTTTGGTTGCATTGGCAGAGTTCTAGACTTAAAATAAATAATGAAGAATTTTTCCAAGTATTAATTCAAGATATAACTGAACAGAAAGAATCAGATGAAAAATTAAAGGAATCTGAAGAAAAATTTAGAAATATTTCCGAACAATCACTGATAGGAATTGGAATTGTACAAGACAGAATCATAAAATATGTAAATAAAAAGTTTGCAGAAATTTTTGGATATACAGTAGAGGAAATGCTCAATTGGTCGCCTGAAGAATTTATGATAACGGTTCACCCTGACGATAGGGAGTTTGTTTTCGACCAAGTGAAAAAAAAGCTAGCAGGTTCAGAAGATTTTTTAGAAAACTACCAATTTCGAGGTGTTAACAAATCAGGTGAAATTATCTGGATTGAAAATTATACAAAAACAATATTGTATGAAGGAAGGCTCGCTGACTTTGTAGCTTTTATTGATATTACGGAACGAATAAATGCGCAACAAGAGTTGATTAAATTAAATCAGTTGAAATCTGAATTACTCAGAAGAACTTCACATGAGTTAAAAACACCCTTGGTTTCTATCAAAGGTTTTTCTGAACTCTTATTAGAAGTACACAGAGATAAACTTGACGCCTTAGTAATATCCACACTGAATGAAATTAAACAAGGTTGCTTACGTCTTGAAAATCTTATTGGAGATATTTTAAAAACGGCTGAATTAGAATCTGGTACAGTCCAACCACTTAAATCAGAAGAAGATCTCTCTTTCTTGGTTAGAGTATGTGTAAATGAAATTAAAGGATTCTCAAAATTGAGAAATCATACAATTAATGTAGAATTACACGATAAGCTAATAACTCAGTTTGAAAAAGAGCAAATTCATCAAGTAATTAGCAATCTTTTAAATAATGCTATTAAATATACACCTCCAAGTGGTTTGATTGAAATTAAATCTGATATCAAAGATGATTTCATAATTCTTTCAATAAAAGACAATGGGATTGGATTTACGGAAGAAGAGAAAACCAGAATTTTTAAACAATTCGGGAAAATCGAGAGATATGGTCAGGGGTTAGATATTATTGCGGAGGGTTCTGGTTTTGGATTATTTATATCTCAAAAGATTATTGAATTACATGGTGGAGATATTTGGGTTGAATCTGAAGGGAGAAATAAAGGATCAACGTTCTTTATCTCATTCCCATTAATTTAAAATAAAAAAAAGGATTTCAAAGTAGGTTACTTAAATTAGCTCGAATTCAATATAGTAGTCGTTAATTTTTTATTCGAAAAGATAAAAATAAGAATGAGATTGTACAAAAGTAGAATTGGGATTGAGATCATAATAGGAATATAATTTTCACCATCAGGACTAAGGTATAACACTCCTGGAATTGAAATAAGCAATGGAATCAATTCGCTTACAATTACCATTATTATAGCTTTCTTTTTAGTGACTTTACCCATAAGAAATCTCATTAGATAGAAAAAAGCTATAAATCGAAAGATATAATATGGAAAATACTCTAATACAGTAAACCATCTAAGAACATCTAAATCCCAATATTCCCAAAGAACTGCCATTATAGAATTAGGTCCTGGCCCTAAATCTATATGGAACCCATATGGTGTGAGACATATTATCATTAGTGATATAATTCCAATTAAAATTAACAAATACTGATTTTTAGCTATCATAAGGACATACCTAATTTTTTATTATTTAGTATAAAAGTATATTATGTTAATAAAACATCTATAGACCATTATTTGTTTGTCCTTAAAATAATCCCGTTTTATGACTTTTTTTCTTCGAAATATCTCAAAAAAGTCAAAGTTTATTATTCTTGGTCGCTTACCCTTAATTGATTCTTTGTAAATTAAAGAATTTTCAAAAAAGTAATCAAAATTGGTTTTAAAATTGGTAAAAGGAACAGTAAAATGGTTTAACAGCCG
>JAEOTH010000032.1 GCA_016839915.1 Promethearchaeota archaeon | reverse complement strand
CTACATAATAAAAGAAAGAGATTGTATGAAAATATTTTTCTGGATTAGCTAAATATTCATTACGATATGATTCCTGACCACCAAAATCCCAAACCTTGGTTTCTTTCTGAAAAAATAATAAAGTGCTTCTTTCTACTCCCTTTGTTGGATTCATATTAGGTGGTTTATTAAAGGATTTATCAATTTTCCCCATAAGAACATCCAATATCGTAGTTTTTCCAGCATTTTCCATCCCCATAATTACAAGTTTTACCGGTTGTTCTTCATTTTCCGTATTATCCATTAATTTTTTCATCTCCATTTATTATTTTTAAGAATCTTTCAAATAGACTTATTTGAAGTGAATGAAGTTAGGAAAATATTTAAAGATTTGACAAAGAATTATTTCTGATAAGAGAACACATCAAACAAAAAATTAATTAAAATATTAGGATTTTATCTTTACTTCATAAACATTAATCTAAATTGTTGGATTTAAAGAAAGGATATCTAAGAAATAATTCCAGAACTCCTTAAATTCCCATTTCTCCTTCTTTTTATATTTAGAAGAGATTTCTATAAAAATCTCTTTTATTTTCAAAGATTGAAAATATGTAATCCTTGATGAAATAACAGAAAACATATATTGTTTTTCTCCTCCTCTATAAGAATCATCAGGATAAGAATCGAAAAATACATATGCCATTACATTAAATCTTTTCACATTTATCAAAAGACCTTCTGCTTCTACTACATAATCTTGACCATACATCGCTTTTAATCCATCGAATAACTGTTCACCAATATCATTAAGTGAAAAGTCTACTTTGATATCTTTCGGGAAGTAATTTACTAATTTTGGACCTATCCTATCATCCCAATGTACTTCAATTAATATTATTAGATCTCTATATTCCTCAGGAATTGATCCTTTTTCGGTTTCATCTGAAGCAAAGATCTCATTAAATTTTTTTATAACTATTTTTTTTTGGATATTTCGTTTAATTTTGCCAAAAATTGTTGCTATTAGATCATCTTGGTTAACAGGTTTAGTCAGATAATCATCTGCTCCAAGCATCTTTCCAATTCGAATATCCTCAGCAGAATCAAGATCCGATAAAAAAATAAATGGTATATGACATAAAGCGGGATTATTAGAAACTTCATTAAAAAAATCATATCCGTTCATTTCTGGCATTAAAATATCACTAATTATAAGATCAGGGCAGTCTATTTGCTCTGAAAGAACGTGTAGTCCCTCTTTTCCGTTTTTTGCAGTAAGGACTTGCGCATTGTTAAATTCTAATATATCTCTTAAATATTTTAGGATATTTGGATTATCCTCGACTAAAAGTATTAGGGGTCTCATTTTGTTTCCAATATAAGTAATATTGATATTTATATCTTTATTAAATTTTAGTGAAGATTTATTTTGATCAACCAATAGATTGGCAATATTATTTATATCAACTTGGGTTTTTTGAAGCGCATAAGCTTAATGAAGAAAGTAAATAGAGTAAAGAGTATTTTTTTGGAGGAGGAGATATATTTGTGGAAAGCGAATTCGGTATAGGAAGTACTTTTATCTTGTCTTTAAAAATAGAAAAGGAGGGAAAAAGAGATTAAAAATTAGTTTTAATCATCATTTCGTTTAGTTTAAGGATTGAATTTATAATTCTTAAGTTTATATGATTATTAACTAAAGCAAAATTTCTTCAATGAAAAATTCTCTAATAGAAAAGCTAATTAGTCAATACAGAGATAGTGTTAATGGAATCGTAGCTGTTTTAGTTTATGAAAGGAAAGAATTATTAATTATTAAAAAAAGTGGTATTATTAATCTAGAGGACCTCCAAATTCATATTGATAATATTAGTAATATTATTCAGGAAGATAAAGATTTTTTGATAATTCGGGAAATTTCCGGAAAAAAATATGTATTCTGCTCATTAGGATCCAACTTTATATTGGTTACGATAGCAGAGAAAGAGATATCTGATCTTGAATTAAAATTATATTCAGTACATATTGCCAGTGAAATTGAATTAAAAGAAACCTCTGATTCAGAGTATCTCAGTTTAAAGATCCCAGGTGTGATAAAATTATATTCAAAACTACAGTCTTTAAATTTATTAACTGAAAAACTCTCTTTAAAAATAATTATTCTTGGAGACTATAAAACGGGTAAAACTTCATTAGTAAAAAGGTTCATTGAAAGACTCTTTAAAAAAGAAAGGAAATCCACTGTTGGATTTAATGTTTATAAAAAAATTTTAAACGTAGACGATAAAGTCATAATGAACTTGGCTATATGGGATACTGGAGGATTTTCAAGTCAAATTTCTCCAATTAAAGAGAAAATTTACAAATTTGCTGATGCTGCTATTATTGTTTTAGATACATCGAATCAAAACAATTTAGCAAGCATAAAAAAATGGTATAACGAAATTAAAAACTGTATGCAGAATGAAATACCAATTGCTTTAGCAATATCAAAAAATGATATTGATTTAGAAGAGTCTATGACCAATTTAAAGGATATTGAAAATTTTGCTACAAATAATATGTTAGATATTTTTATGGTTTCAGCTAAAACTGGAGAGAATATTGATGATTTATTTTTTGAATTAATATTTAAGGTTATTAATTTAAAATCTAATGATATACCTTATGAATTGGGTGACGAAATTAACAAATATAAGGACAATTATTTGGATCCTGTAGAATTAAATGCATTGAGAGACTTAGAACACATTATTATAGAAAATTTAAAGGCTCAGAGTAAGTTTTTACAAACAAAAAGTAAAAAAGTAGAAGAAGATGGAATCCCTATCATTTTTGAAGTTAGCACTGCCTCTTTTGGGGTTAAAATTGAAGAAGGTAACGTTGTAGGCTTAGGTTTATTCAATTGTTATTTAAATAGTCTGCCTGACTCAATTTCTTCATTTAAACATATCAAAAAGTTGAATTTACGTTGTAATCATTTAATAAAGTTACCAGATGCCATAACTAAATTAGATTCACTTGAAGAATTAGATTTGGTATTGACAGATTTATCTATACTACCAGAGGGAATTAAAAAGCTAAAAAAGCTAAAAATTCTACATCTAGAAAATAATTCATTAGAAAAATTACCTAATTCAATTGGAAACCTTGAATTTCTTGAAGAATTAAATCTTAGTAACAATCCAATTAAATTTCTCCCAAAAGAAATTAGTAATCTACGATCTCTAAGAAAGTTATGGTTAGAAGCTCCTTCAATTTTTTATAAAGGTGCATTAAAGCAATTACCAGAAAATTTTGGAAATTTAATTTTTCTTCAAGAATTAGATTTAAGTTCATGTGAAATCGAATATCTTCCCAGTACTTTTGGGAATTTAAAGTCCCTTAAAATATTGGATCTTTACAATAATAAATTATCTTCACTTCCAGACACAATTGGGGAATTAAAAATGCTCGAAATTTTAAATTTAGAAAATAACAAGTTAAAATTGCTCCCAGATTCTATAGGAGCCCTTTTAAACCTCAAACAAATAAAGATCTCTAAAAACCCATTACGAAAAAAGGCCTCTGAAAAATTTAAAGCGTTAGCATTAAAATCAAAAGGCATGAAATATAAAAGATTGATGCAACTCTCAGAATTGTGCAAACAAGAAGAAGGAGCAGAAAGAATTGATGGGAAAAGTAAAAGGAGACCGGGGAATATCTTAAAACCCTTATTATATGCAAGCACTGTAGCATTATTAGGATTAATTACATTTTTAACATTTAGAATAAATTCTCAAACACTTGATATAACAGTTTGGACAATGTTTACTTTAGCTTTATTTATAAATTTTATAATTGGTACCTGCATAATTGCGAGTATCTCAAGTTATTTTAAAATATCATCACTTTTTTTTACTCATAAAATTATCAAGATTTTTGATATTTTTGTTATAATTTATTTAATTTGGGCTATTAGGGCATTGATTAAAATATTTTTAGCAATTGAATTAATTCCCTCAATTAATTTCTTATTTGAAGTTTCTTTTCCACCATGGTTTAAAGAATTTTTAGTCAATTTTGGGTATAATCTCCATCTAACGTTTTTAGAAAACCTCGATCTCTTTTTTGGGCATTTCTATTTGAAAATTTTCAGCATCGCATTAGTTTTTTGGGCTTTATATCGAAATGGAATTGCTCATGTTAGAAAAACAATATTTGACGGAAAGGCGAATAAGAACTTATGGATTTTCTTACTTATTGGTTTATTTGGAGCATTAGCCTTGGCAATTATGAACTATAGTAATTTAAAACCATTGTTAGATATTGGTTATAATTTTGGAGTCATTATCGGCTCTTCTCTTTTTATTTGGGAAATTAATAAGATTAAAAAGAGTTATTTTTATTATTACCTTCTCTTAATATTGGGGGGTATCCTAACGGTATGGATGGTCTCATATTTTGATGTTTTGTTTTCACTTGTAATCTTTATAGTATTGATAATATCATATTTTATGTTAAGAACGTTACAGCATAAAAAAATGAAATACTATATTCATTAATTCATCATACTTTACCAATTTCACCAATTTTAGAAAGTAATTTAGCTACAGAAATTTCAAAGTCAATTATTCCACCAGCACCAGTTTTACTTTCTAGAAAAGCAAACTCATTTGGAGAATGAGCACGAGAACCATGCCCTAATCCGCCAACAAGAATAGGTAGATTAAATTTATCTTGGAAAACGTAAAAAGGTGCTGATCCTGTTCCCATTGGCCATACTAGGATTTCTTTCTCAGTTGATTTTAAAAGATTAATATTTGCTTTAACATAAGGATGTGAAGGAGATGTTTTTGCCCATCTATAACCTGTTTCTAACTCGAATTTAGCATTTGGAGAACTTTCTCTAATGAAATCTGCAATCTTCATCCTGATATCATCTACTTGCATCTCGGGAACAAGACGGATATCCATATTAGTAAAGGCTTTACTTGGTAATACTGTTTTTGAACCAGCTTCTTCAGTATAACCTGATATAATACCATCAACAGTTAGACACGGAGTAAAGAGATTCCTTACAAATTGTTCTTTAGTTAATTCTTTACCTTTTTCATCTAAATAAAATTGTTTTACATCCAACATTTCCTTCATTTCATGAAAGTCAAGTTTTTTTACTAAATCTTGAATTAATGTTTCATCTTCATCCGTAGGAGGTATCACTTTATCATAAATCCCTGGAATAAGAATTTTCCCATCAGCAGCACGCATTTTGGATATTAAATTTACTAATCTCCAAGTGGGTGAGTCTATAAAACTTGCTAGTGAAGAGTGTATATTTCTAGAACAAGGACCTCCCCAATCCCCTCCTTGCATCCATATTTTGAAATAAATAATTCCTCTGCAGCCTAAAGTAATTTCAATGCGCCCATTGACCGTTTCATTGAAAGATGGAAAATAAACAACGTCGGTTTTTTCGAGCTCTTTTGTGTATTTATTCACAAAATTAGGTATATGGATGGATCCTAGTTCCTCTTCCCCTTCAATAACAAATATTAAATTAACAGGAAGTTCTTTT
The DNA here is from genome assembly GCA_016839915.1 of Promethearchaeota archaeon. Taxonomy (GTDB): domain Archaea; phylum Asgardarchaeota; class Lokiarchaeia; order Sigyniarchaeales; family SOKP01; genus Loki-b32. Next base: position 8,521 of record JAEOTH010000032.1, on the reverse strand, counting down.
TTAGCATCTATTAATGTTTTTACCGTCTGAAAAAATGCCATTGTAGGTCCTTTTGTGTTAATTACTCCACGTGCTACCAACGCTCGCCCCATATTTTCAAAATTTTCTACAATAGCACCATCAAATGGAGGAACCATCCATTTTTCTTGCTCAACGGGTTGCACATCATACATACTATAAAAAAGTACTGTAGGTTTTTGAGGATTAGTTATCAATTCTCCATATACTACTGGCCAACCTTTAGTAGGAACAACTTCAACATTCTCTGCTCCAAGTTCAGTAATAGATTTAGCAGTAAATTCAGCTGTTTCTTGAATCCCTTCTCCCGTTGCAGATATTGAAGGAATTTGGAGATATTTTTGAATAGCAGGTAAATGTTGATCTTCAAAATCTTTACTAATTTTTTCAATCCACCAGTTCACTGACATAATAAATCATAACTCTTGATTGGATAATTGTTACTTTTTTCTTTATTTAAAAAAATTTGTATATTGTTATTAAAGTTTTAAGAATTAAATGAAATTATAATGATTTCTGAAAGTCAAAATAAAATTGAAAAATCAGCAATAAAAAAAGCTATTATGGATTTTTATCATGAAGGTCATGTTAGAAGTGATCCAGAACTGTATAAAAAGATTCTACATGATGATTGGAAGTTTTTCTTATTCGATGAGAATGAACAACTGCGAATTGTAGATAAAGAGGAATATTTATCATGGTATAATCCTGAAAAAGTGAATGAAAACTTAACCTGGAATACTAATTTTTATTATATTGATATAACGGGCAATAATTCAGCAGTAAAACTCAAAATCGAATGTGAGGAGGTTTGTTACATAGATTATTTCAACCTTATGAAAATAAATGAGAAATGGTGGATAGTCCATAAACTTTCTCATAAGGTAAGGTAAAAAATTTTCACATTATTGAAGTTTTCCATTCTCCATTACAACTGTTTTATTACCATCTAAGTACTTAACTTCTACTGTGGGTTTATCAATAAGGAAATCTTGGTGTGTTTTTGAGTAATTTGAAGTAATACCAGGGTAACTGAGATTTGCACCAAATGCAATATGAATTGTATTTGAAACTTTCTCAGATTCAAGAAATTCTTCAACTATCCGTGCTTTAGGATTTAAACCGAATGCGAACTCTCCAATATTTTTTGCCATCTTATCAGTTGCTTGTGTTTCCTCAACGATTTTAAGAGCGTTCTTATCTTCACTCGATATCTTTTCCACCCGCCCGTTAACCGCTTCAATAATAATTGGATGGTCGATTGGACCTATTCCTCCAACCGCAAGATCACAAACCAAAATACCTTGCATAGAGGTCTCAACTGGTCCAATTAAAACTTCCCCTGTTGGAAGATTCATATTTTTTCTTGTTTTCCAATCAATAAATGTATCAGAGAACCATGTTCGTCCTTTCACACTAAATGTGAAATCAGAGCCTCCTGGAGCAGTAATATGAACACTTTCAACTTCTTGAAGTTTTGTTAATAGATTTCGAGCATTATCTTGCATTTCAATTATTTGATCTTTGGTAAGTGCCAATGCTCCTTCTGTTAACATGTCTAAAGTGATTCCTGGGCAATGTCCTACCCGTGATCGCCCTTTACGCCCTTCTAATTCCATAATTTTCACACGAAAGGGTATTTCTTCAGCTATGCCCCGAAATAGATTTATAAAAATGTCTGGTGGATTATGTAAATTTATCATTTCAATCAGATGGGCAGGTGATTCCGTTCTGAATATATTTTCTCTGGTTTCAAGAACATTAATCCGGGTCCAAAGTCCTATTTCGAGAGCACCCTCAGCAAAAGCTTGAGCTATCTCTCTTTTTATATCATCTGATATAATCAATATTGATTCGCCAGGTTTTGCTTCAATAATATTTTCAAGTGCATTTATTGCTGCTTCTTTTGGTTTCAATTTGTATACCTTTTTTTATTATTTTTAAGAGATGATAATGTTTCATCACTATATTATATTTAATATAATTGATTTTTACCTTAAAAATCTAAATCTCTTTATTAGTATGAGAATTCGAGTTAAATCTGAATAGATTATCCTGAATTTGATTTTGTATTTCCTTCGATACATTATTTACAATATCTTCTGGAATGTTTTCCAAATAATCTTTAAGGACTTTTTCAATTATAGGGCTTATTTCACCTCTTAAGTCTTCAATGATTTCTTGTCTCTTTAAGTAAGAGTCTTTATAAGTCTGTAAATAATTTTTATTTAATTGTTTTAACCATCCGTTGCCCTTGTTACTTATCATACTGAGAATTTTTCTGGATTTTGCTGCATTAAAATGTTTAAATTCAAACTTATATTTTGTTAATTTATCTTCAAAATATTTAACAATTCGGGTTTTATCTTTTAGGGATAATTCTGTATTAGAATTAAGAAAGATAATAACCATATAATTATCATACAAAAAAAAAATTTGAACTTTAATATTTGAGCCATGTATCTCTAAATTCGATAAATTTTGTATATTTGTTTGATTTGCAAAAATTTTAAGAGAACTAAAATACATGGAAATTAAATCAATTTCTAATAAGTTTTTCTCACTTTCAGATAAGTAAGATTTAATTGGGCCAAACTTGTCTTTATTGCTAGAACTATATTCAATCACTATTATAGTATTTCCACATTGATCCGCGACTAAACATCCCATTATTGGAGGAATCTTATTAAAATTACAGGAATAATAAGCACTTTCAGCAACAAAATTTTCTAGATTGCTTTTAGGAGTTTCATTAGTGTTATTCTCTTTCAAGTAATAATTGTTTTGACCAGATACCATTGAATAATCCTCAAATGATAAATTTGAAACATAAACAATTAAAAACACAAATCTCTTTAAAAATGTAAGAGAGATTACGAAATTTTGAAAATAGTAAAATTATAACTTTGAGAAAATTTTCAGAAACTTACATTTGACACTTTAAAGAGGTAAGAATGAAAATGTATGGTGAATTAATGGGACTTTTTACCGGAATATCTTTCGCACTTTCTTTTGTACTAGCAAGAAAGATAGAAAATGAAGCAACACCAATTTTTCAAAATGCCATAAAATCAATTGTGGGATTCGTAACATTCTTAACAATTTGTCTATGCTATATGGTCTTTCTTAAAGTTTTTTCTCTCCCAATACTATTATTATTAATTTTATGCATGAGTATCATATTTACTGTAATTTTAGGAGATACAACATATCTTCAATCGCAGAAGATTTTAGGACCCGCAAAAGCTCTTGCTATTACCACTACGACTCCAATTTTTACCTTATTATTTGCTGTCTTCTTTTTAAATCGTTCAATTACAATTCAAATGATTTTTTCAGCCATTTTAATAGGAATTGGAGTGATAATAATTTCAAAAGGAGAAAAGCGTAGCATTAACAATGACACTTCTAATTCTTTTCAACCTCAAAAACTTCATAATCAACCAAAACTAGTTAAAATACATCTTACTAAAACTCTTAAGGGAACGCTTTTAGCACTCTTTACGGCTGTCTCATGGGCTATTGGTATTGCTCTGACTGATTACTCAATTACTCAGGTGGATCAAATATTAAATTTGGGAATATTAAGTACTATGATTGCTATGATGGTAAGATTTCTATTTGCCTCAATTTCATTAGGTACAATTGCAATGATAGAAGGAAAGCGAAAACCGATACCAAAGAATCGAAAGACTTGGGTTATTCTACTTTTATCAGCTATTCTAAGTTATTCGATTGGAAGCATATTTTTTGGAGAAGCGGTTCATATTGCTGGGTCATTATATATGTCTCTTATTTCCACAGCACAACCCTTGTTTACAATACCCTTCTCTTATTTAATTAATAAAGAAAAGTTATCAAAAAGAGGATTTTTGGGAATAGGTATAACTTTAATAGGGGTTATACTAATTCTATTTTAATATTTCTACACTTAATCTATTTATTTCAATATTTTTTTCTTCCATTATATGAAAAAAGAATATATATACATATATATATAATAATTTTATATAAAAAAAAGTATGTATAAAAAATGAGGAAATAATTCATAATCATAACCTTTAAATATATACTTTTATATATTAGAGTGAGGGTAATTAAATTAAAATTAAATAATTAAGGAGATAAAACCAAAAAATGACTGTTAAAGATTTATATCAAATAGTATTGGCTATCATTGGAATGTCTGGGTTGGCAGCTCTTGCTATTGTTATAATGTTTCTTTCAGGTATTTTTTTCTAGTTTTCTTATTATTTGAGACTAAGCTTAATTCTATTTTCCTCCGTATCTTCATAGACTACCATACTGCAACACGATCATTCTCAATTTTAGCAGTCCATATTGCGTGATCTTTTTCTAGAGATTTTTTTGACCATAATGCATAACCAATTAAAATTACTAGATTCCTTCGTGATTCAACTCTATTGAATATATTCTTATAAGAAGTGAATTTTTCAAAAAATTCTTTCCACCCATTTACCATATCACCATAACGATCTCCATGCCGATCTATAAAAACGTGGTCTTCTGTCATGAGATTAGCAAGGCTCTCAATATCTTGATTATTGATATATTCATTAAATTGAAGAGCAGTTAATTTTGGATCCTTTAAATTCATAATATTTATCTATTAAATTAGTAGGGTTTACCTTATATAGTATGGTAGTTTTCTAATTCTATATAACAAATATTAAACAATTTTATGGTTAAAATGATTTTCCAAACATTTGAAGAAGTAATGTGGTTTCTAGTTTTTTACCTTATAGTTCTGTTAGTAATGGCGATTTTCTTGAAATTAGCTTTAGGTTTCTTTAGTAAAGCTAGGCATACTAATTTCGGTAATGTATTTTTAACAGCATTTTTGATAACAGTAACATTTGCATTAGTTTTTTTGTTTTTAGGAGGTTTGCTTGGATGGCTGGTTGCTTTAATTATAGCATGGTTAATTATTAGTGTAAGTCATAATGTAGGACTTTTAAGTGCAATTATTATAACTGTTATAGCTTTTCTTCTTTATGTTCTCGTTGTTATCTTGCTGAGTGCAGTATTCCAGATCACTATCAATATAATACCATTCTAACTTCATTTTTCTTTTTTTCTTTCTCCTCAGGAATTAATATAACAAAATTACTTCCCTTTGTGTAATCTTCTTCAATCCTGTCCTCAACCCATATATCTCCATTATAACTATCTATTATCCTTTTCACAAGTGATAGTCCTAATCCCATTCCACTGACGCTTTCCCCTTCCATATATGCTCTTTCAAAGATCATATCCTTTCTAATATCTTCGATTCCCATTCCATTATCAATAAATTCTATCTTAATATAATTTTTTTTATTTCTGAGTATTTGAGAAATTTTCACTGTGATTTCTATTATGGGATTATCATTATACTTTACAGCATTATTTAAAATATTTTCAAATACATCAGATATTAGTTCATTTGCATGAATAAATTGTATATTGGTATGATTGCTAATTTGCAAATTAAATTCATTAGAAGGGTATGAATTTTTTAGGGAGTATACTACTTCTTGTAAAAGTTCATTTAAATCTATTTTTTGGATAGGTAATGTAGTTTCTTCAATTTTAGAAAGTTTACGTACATTAGAAACAAGTGTAGACGCCCTTTTAACTTGATTTTGAATAGTCGATAAAAGTGCTTCTAATTTATTTTCAGAATTTATTAGATTTGAGAAATGTATACACAATTCTGAGGAAGTTAAAATATTCTGTAGAATATTATTAATATCATGGGCAAATAAATCCTTATAAAATTCTGCTCTGTTAAATGCATCTTTATATTTTTTTTCAATTTTTTTTAGTTCTGTGATATCTTTTAAATGTTCGATTACATTTATTACGTTATTTTCTTTATCTTTAATTGGGTAAGCACTAATAAATAACCATCCTTGTATATCATTTTCTGAAGGATATGGCACTATTTCTACATTCATCTGACCTGATTCAAAAGTTTTAATAGCAGGGCACCATGGGCATGGATTATCTCGATTTTGGTATATAGTATAACATTTTTGGCCAGCTATAGGCCTTCCTGGCAGATACATTTTTTTCATCCAATGATTCACCTGTACTATATTCAGTTCAGAATCTAGTATACTTATTCCATCTTGTATTCCATTAAAAATATCTCTTACAAGCATATTTAATTTACTTTTACGTCTTTGTACTAAAAATACAAATATACTAAAAAGGACTATAAATGAGCATGCTATTGAACGCATCCATAATTCATGAAGGCTAGTCGTGAGAATATGCTCAAAGAAATTAAACTGGGTTTCAAAAAAGATTGTATGTAAAATAGCTTCAATAAACCAAAATGAGATACCGAAAAGAATCCCAAATATAATAATATTGTATGACTTAACGATTTTTTTTAGTTTTCGAATCATTTTTCCTTTTTTGAATATAAAATTCTTATACGTAAATGTTAATAAAAGAATTTTATTATAAATTTTAACTTCACCTTTATTGCAATTGCGACAAAAAAAAAGTTGAACTCTATTTTTTCGACATAAATATTTAATAATCCTTTAACAATTGCATTTAAATATAAATTATTCAAAACATATATTGTTCACTCCTAACGGTGTGAACGTCGAGAAGAGGTATTATTCTCTCGATGCATTGGACCGCAAGGCAATCAGTAGCGATATGAAAGGAAATTATGTGTAAAAACATGATTAGAACTAAAATATAAATCAATAGGTTTATATTCGGTGTTCATTCTGGCTAATTCGCTAGAATTGGTAAGGTTATCAAACGATAACACCATTCACAGAATAAGCAATTGTTCTCTGTTTGGTATTTCTTTTCACGACGCAACATGAAATAATGTATTGAGATAATTCTCACGTTAAGTGAAAAAAATAATGCCATTTGCACGTGAACTCCTTTGGTGTTCATATGCAACTTCTCGTCCCTTCTTTCTAGCTTAAAATCTTAAGATTTAAAATTTCCAAGTACATTTTGATGATTAGACTTTCTCTATTTGAAATTTACAAAAAAGTTTATATACCTCAACATACTTAATTCTTACACATTTGTTTTATAACTATTTAGAGGTCGAATTAATGCATAAAGCAAAACCATTTCAATTTTTGATTTCTATTTTAATCTTTCTTACTATGATTATAATGTTCAATCCTTACAATGATGATATTGACGCTAGTTTAAAGGATTTTTCAGATGAAAATTATATAAAATCAGCTGATTTCTGGGATCTATCAGCAACAGGGATTTATATCGATGACGATAGTATTGATTATAACTGGAGCAAAACAGCTTCGGAAAATGATTGGTGTTCTGGATCGGGAACAGTTTATGATCCATATATAATTAGAAATGTATATATCGAACGCACAGGCAATTGTATTTACGTCAGGGATTCTAATGTATATTTTGAAATTGAAAATTGTACTTGTATAGCTAATGGAATTATCCAAGCGGGAATTAATCTAAATAACGTAAATAATTCTAAATTAGTGCGGAATAATTGTTCTTTTGGAGGACATACGGGAATATGGTTGGAAGACTGCCATAACAATCTTATATCAGAAAACCTAGCTTCAAAAAATACTTACAATGGGATTCTAATTAGGTACAGTGAGCATAATACGATATCGGACAATAAATTTGTGAAAAATCACTATGATGGGATATATATCTTTCGAGAGAATAAGGAAAACCTAGTCCTTAGAAATAATTTGTCTTATAATGATGAATATGGCATAATTATAGAAGAAGATAGTCTTAATAATACAATTTCAGATAATATAGTTCAAAATAATACGCAAATTGGTTTGGATATTACTCCAACATCAAAGGGGAATCTAGTATTTGGTAATTGTTTTATTAATAATGGGATGAATGCTAGAGATAATGGACAATTTAATCGATGGGACAATGGAAGATATGGTAATTTTTGGGATGATTATATTGGTTTAGATGATGATGGAAATAACATTGGAGATGATCCTTATAGCATTTCTGGTACTGCTGGAACTCAAGATAACTTTCCAGTCATGGTATGCGGATATAAACCACCATCTGGAGATACAATTCTAGGTTTTGACTTAGTAATTATTATCGGAAGTCTATCTGTAATAACAATAATTGCAGTTAGAAAAAGGTTAAAAATCAATCTTTAACTCTTTTTTTTTTAAATACTTGTTCATAACCGCGAGAGCTGCTTGAAAAAATAAATAATAATAAAAAATTCTTATTTCCACTCTTATATTAAATTTAAACTTGATAATTATATTTGTGCTCTATTTGATAGCTTTCCTATATAATTCGATTTGTTTCCTTATTATTTGTCAAATTAAAATCCACTAGCATAGAAATTTTTACATCCCAACCAATATATTCATCGTTATACATAATAAGAGAACCATTTAATAGATAATCATATAACACAAATTTATGAAGTTTTCTAAGCTTGGAAATTATAGTCTTATAGTTCCAAGTATCCTTTAAT
>JAEOTH010000138.1 GCA_016839915.1 Promethearchaeota archaeon | reverse complement strand
TAAGCTTCACTCAAGCAATTGGTTATAAACTTGAATTTCAAGATCTTGCAGCATATCCAATGGAAACAATATTTGACCAGGGTGATTGTGAAGATCTTTCTATTTTATTTGGATCATTAGTAGTTGCGTTGGGATACGAAGCAATAATTTGTGTAATTAATTACTATGATGAAAATGAAGCGGAATCGTTCGGTCATGCCTGTATTGGTGTATATTTAAATTTTACTCCTACCTATAGTTATTCTTTTACGGTAAATAGTAAAGATTATTGGGTTTGCGAAACAACATACCAAGGGTGGATGGTCGGACAGTTACCCGCTTCTAATCCGAACTATTATGAAATGCTGGCATATGAATTCGTCATCTAATTAATTTATTTCTTATTAAATTCTCGTAGATAGAGCTTCATAAAATAGCGTTGACTTTGACAATAAAGGAGTTTGTCTTTAGCAGTTAAATGTCTACAATTCTGTAGTACATTAGAAATATCTGTAAGAAGTTTAAAATTATCATATCTAGACTTTTGTGGTATTTCATTTGCCCGTTTAATATTGCTGCTATTATTAACTACTTTCTCATAAAATAAATCTTTAAGATTTAGAACTGGTTCCGAATCTTCTATTTTTGAAATAATCATGTGTATCATATGGTTTGGAATTTTTATACGATTCATTCAAATTGTTGAAGATATCCCTATAATAGCACTGAGATATCTCCATATATATTAAAAACATATAGTTTTATCTTTTGAAACCTTGTGATACATGTGTAATATCTTCATAAAAAACGAATAATAAAGAAGAAAGAAAAAAGAAAATTATAATTTTATAAAACTTCTAAAATACTATCTACTTCTAGCCATCCTTTTTTTGCATGGATTATCTTTCCATCTTCATTAATTACAAATTGCCCAGGTCCTTGCTTCTCCCATCCTTCATATTCACCGTGTTCAATCCCTAATTTTGTCGCTTCTTTCATTTTTGCTCTTACTTTAGTAAATGCTCCAGCAGTCATCAATCCAAGTCCGTAATCTTTATATAAATCTTCCTTAGAACTCGGAATAACTGGAAAGTCTATATTTTCTTTCTCTATGAATTCTTTAGCTACTTTTTCACCGGATTGCGTAATATATAAAATTTTAGCTCCTTTTCCTTGGATTTCTTCTTTTCGATTTACAAGCTCTTTTAGATCTAATTGACAGATATTACATCCAAAATATCTTGAGAAGATTAAAACAATTTTCTGTCCTCTAAAATCTGCTAATTCAATTGAACCGGCATTATAAGAATCCAATTTAAATAAAGGGGCCTCATCTCCTTCTTTTAAATCAATTATTCCCATATTTTTCCACACTTCTTTAACTGTATAATCCCTAAATTATTATTTTCATAAAAGATTTATTGAATTTTTCTATTAGGATACTCAGCAAAGATAAAAGAATAAAATCTTAGTATCGTTCTTAAAAATTTTGGTTAACCCATTCTTCAAATTTAATCTTTCTTAGTTGTTCTGCCCATAAAGCCTTTATATTAGGTATATCGGGAAGAAGGTTTTCTTTTTTAAGAAGTGTATATAATTTTTCTGTTGCTTTTTCAATTAAAATTTCATATAAAGGAGTTTTTTCAAGATCTCCTAATTTATCTTGAGCTTGATTTTTTAATCGTTCAATAATAGTAATCCAATTTTCTGCAAGTTTCACGATATATTCTTCTAATCTCTCAGAAAGTTCTGTTGACAATACTGGGATGGTTAATTGATAATTCTTGTCTATCAATTTAATCAAATTATACCATTCTAGATTCATAAGGTGATTTTCCACAGTTTTTTTTGTCCACTTGAAGGAAATTTGACAATCATATTCTTCTTTTGTTATTAATAATGGTTTGGGCGAAAAATTGACTTTCTTATAAATTTCTTGAAATGTTTTCGGACCTTTAGCAAGGATTATTAAGATTTCACGTCTTACTTTGTTATCTAAAACCCATGGAATTTCAGGGTCATCCCAAGGTTTAGCTGTCGCAAAATCAAACCATGGTTGAATTTCATCTACATTTATTTTTCCTACAAAACGATAATTTTGATATTTAGTATTTTCTTTCATTTCAGTTATCCATTTTGATTTATATTTTTTTATTTTATTCTTCTTGAAGCATAGCTTCAATGAGAACTTCTGTTGCTTCTTCTTCAGTTATTCCTTTTGCTTGTAATTCATCAAGCCATTTTTGTGGAAATCTTCCTAGAGAAGCTTCATGTGAAACACTTGAAGTTGGATCTATAGCTCTGATAAACGGGCGTGATCTACATATAGACCCCTTTCCCAACACAATCTCATTACATTCTACATGACCGTTGCAATTAGGAGCATTACCTTCAGTAATTCCATACATTAAAACTTCTCCGCCGTTTCTTGCCGCAGCTTTCATTTTAATTATGCTCCTAGCATTTTCTCCTTCAAGAAATACAGAATCTCTTATCCTGATCGAATCTTTTTTACATTTTCCATAAGCTCTGATATTTGATTTAATTACACTATTTTTCATAGCATAAATATCAATCATTATTTTTACTTTTCCTGGGGTCCCTCTTGTAAGATTAAAATTATTCTCAAAAACACTATTTTCACCAACATACATATAGCCAACAGGGGCAACAAAGGCTCCTGAATTTTCACCATGATAATGAGTTTCACTATAAGTAAAATTACAATTCTTTCCAATATAAAAATGCCCAAACATCTTGTGAATTAATCCATTTGCTTTTGGAAAACTACAATGTGCTTGTACAGTCACTTCTGTATTATCTTCAGCAATAATTCTTGGAAAAATTTCTTGTAAACCTGTTTCTTTACTTACACCGAAACATAAATGAACGGGTTCTTCGATTCTAGTACCTTCTTTAATGATAATATCAGCAACAATCCCATTTTCAATTTCTCGTCCTTTCAATATTACACCATCGACTTGTTCTATTCCGCTAATCTTATTAAAATCTAATAAAAGTTTAGCTCCTTTCCCATGTCCAGGTATGAAATCTCTGATATCTATATTATAATCTTCAAGACTTTCTAATATTTCTTTTGGATATTCTATACCCCTCATAATCCTTCTTCCTCTCGAAATATTCTGTCGATATAGTCTTCATCAAAACAAGCACCTTCTCCATTAAATAACTTCCTACTGCAGAAGTCGCGGAGCCCTGCTTTAGCACAATATTTTAACATAACTTTTGGAAATACATCTGTTAATAAAGCATCGCCTCTCCATATTAGAGTTCCGTAATCTGCAACCATTCCAATATCTTCTCTATGTGTAATCAATAGAATCGTCATGTTTAGTTCCTTAATTTTTCCAAAGATATTAAGAAAATCTTCTATTACAATGAAATCTAAACCAGAATCAGGTTCATCTAAAATAATTAATCTAGGTCTCATTGCTATTGCTGCTGCTAACTCAATTCTTTTTCTTTCCCCTCCACTTAAGGATTCATCTATAGTTCGATTCATATATCTTTCTGGATCTAGATTTACTATTTCTAATGCTTCAATAATTCTTTCTTTGAGATTTTTTTTATCCTTTACTCCAAGAGATATATATTTTGGAATCGACAGTCCATCAATTCTAGCAGGTTCTTGCCATGCTAAAGTTATTCCTAATTTAGCACGTTCAGTTATACTCATATTTGTTATGTCTATTCCATCAAAATAGATTTTTCCCTCTGATGGTTTATAATTGCTTAACCCCATTATAGAATATGCTAATGTCGACTTGCCAGAACCATTTGGTCCTACAACAGCATGAATTGACCCTTCTTTCACTCCAAATGAGATTTTATTTACAATTACACATTCTTGATCCATTGTAGGTATTGTTAAATCTTGTATTTCTAAAATCATCTTGATTCACTTAAAGCTCATCTAAGTTATTAAATTCTCTTTATAATAAAAATTTAAATTAAAGTGATACTCTTTTTGTTAGTGATCTTTTTTTCAAAATTCTTTAAATATTTATATAGAAAAAGATTTCAATCTAGTTATTATGGAAATCTATAAAAAATATTTTAAAAAATATTATTCAGAATTAATTCTCGTTAGCATTTTATTTCTGTTCTTTTTCCAGCTAATAACTGTCTTTATTGAATCAATTTATGCTTTAAATCTTATTAAAACTGAAGTAAATGAGAATATTGCTGCTGCTTTGTTCCTTTTAAGTCCTATGTTATTAATTCTACCAATATTCAAAAAAGGATTTCCTGATAAAGGATTGGTGGTTCTTGGTGAAATTTTAGTAATTTGTAGAGTCTTAGCCTCTTTTTTTAATAGTCAAATAAATATGATATTAAGTGGAATAGGAGTTTCTAGTTTTATGTTATTTCTTCCTGTTTTCCTTCAAAAATCAAAAGATAATGAGGAAAAAAGTAGTTTATTAATTGGATTGGGATTAAGCATAGGATTAGGAATGTCAATCTTATTCAGAACGTTAGGATCATCACTTGATCTTACTTCTCATTTCTGGTTTCTATGGATAGGGTGGGTCCTTGCAGCTGTTGCTGGAATTATGCTTATTAGTTTTTTGGATCCCGATCGAATAACAAAAATTTTTGGAGACAAACTAGGTTCTAATCCAACCTCTTCTAATAATTCGCCTCTCACTAGAAAATTTGGCAGCAAATGGAAGATTCTTGGCTTAAGTTTAGGTATTACAAGCATTTTAGTGTTAATCTATCTCACTTTCATTAGTCCAGCTGTAATTTCAAGATGGACTGAAGGTAATCATATAATAATTACAATAATAACTATCATAGCAATAACCGCATTCATCTTGCTCATTGTTTTTAAATTAGATATTATCCAAAAAATAACAATCAGAGGATTATTAATCTGGAATGGTCTTTTTGTTCTCATGCTTGTTTTAACAATAGGAATCAATCAGATACCATTTTTGTTTATTTCTTCATACCCTACTTATGCTCCTATTACCACAATTTTCTATCAAATCCCATTATATATTATGCTAATCCTTTCTCCAATAATTTTTATTGATTTTACATTGTTAACTAGAGAATTATTGAGGACTAGACCAACGATTCGAAAAGTTGGTGGAGCTTTCTTTATATCCTCAATATTTTTATTACTTATGATTTTTTCCGCTGTATTTACTATAGTTTGGGATTACATCCCTTTAGTTGGGTCACTTTTTAGAGATATGCTTTGGTTAGTCTTTTTAATCATTGGAATCGTTATAATCATACCATTTTTACTGGTTAAAAAAGATTCTTTATCATTTGTGAAACTTACGAGCAATAGAATAAAAACTAGATTTAAAATCTCTGGTTTAATAGGCATTATATGTGTTGGAACAATAATAGGTGTAGTTTTACTTGAAACTCCAAAAAAAAGTGTCGGAATAGATAATCCAATAAGGATTTTGTCTTATAATATTCAACAAGGTTTTGATGAAAATGGTGATAAGAATTTTGAAGGTCAATTTGAAGTTATCAAAAATGCTAATGCTTCAATAATAGGGCTTCAGGAGTCAGATACCTGTAGAATCTCAAGTGGAAATGCAGATATTGTTAGATATGTAAATGACCGGTTAAATTATTATTCATATTTTGGCCCAAAGACAGTCACTGGGACATTTGGCATAGCTTTATTATCAAGATATCCAATTTTAAATGCTAAAACATTCTACATGGAAAGTAAAGGAGAACAGACAGCCACGATTGAAGCACAGATTTTAATTGGAGCTCTTACATATAACGTCTATGTAACTCATCTTGGAAATTATGAGGATCCTTCCGTTGATAGATCTCAAATAATCCAACAAGAACAAATATTAGAAAGAATTGGAGTAAAAACTAATGTCATTTTGATGGGAGATTTCAATTTTGAACCTTATACTGAACAATATAATATTACAACAGCAGTGTTAGATGATTGTTGGGAAATTGCAGATTCAACATTAATAGGGAATGTTCCTTTAAGTTGGGTGCCTCGACTACCAGCTGAAAGAATTGATCATGTTTTCATTTCACCAGATTTAACAACTTTAAGCGCATATATTGAAGTAACTTATTTTGGAGGTACTGCTGCTGATCATCCCGCCTTATTAACTAGTATTAGGATATAATTTATCTTTAAATTCTATTTTTTTTTTAAGCTTCTTAGACAAGAATTATTAGTCTTTATATTCCTGAATTTAAGCTGATAATTATTAAAATAATTTTAAAATTCTATAAATGGAATATAGTAGATAAATTAAAAAAGACCTTTAATATTATATTCATAGATTCTAATATATTCATAAAATAAAATATAATTATAGAATTTTTATCAAGTGAGAAATATGGTAAAAAAGGAATACATTTGTGATAAAGGTAAGAGATCTAGTATTATTATTGAGGATTTGACTGTTCAAATCAAAGAAGGAGCAACCTTTGTTTTAGGTTTTGCCGGAATTGGACTAATTGGTCCTATTGTTGCTAATACACTCATTGAACAACTTACGGATATAAAAGAAATTGGTTTTATTACATCTGAGTATCTACCCCCTATCTCAGTATTTTATGCAGGTGTTTTAAAACATCCATTCAGATTGCTTTATTCTCCAAAAAATAACTTAATTGTTGGTATTTGCGAGGTTCCATTTCAGATTCCAACTGCCTACAACGATCTAAGCAAAACGATTTGTAATTGGGCATTATCTGATGATGTCAAAGCAAAAGAAATCGTGATCTTTCAAGGTATCCCCCAAAGAGGTATTATTGATGAATATCCTGTTTACTATGCAGCAGAAAAAGTGATGATAGACAATCTTGAAAAATTCGGCATTACAAAAGTCGAGAAAGGTATTATCGTAGGTCCGGAGGCGACAGTTTTAAATGAAGCATTAACAAATAAATTGGATGCTTTTGCTTTATTTACGCCCGTATTAGAAATTCCTACTCCAGAAGGTGCTGCTAGTATTTTGGAGGTATTAAATAAAATCTATGATTTAACTATTGATACAACAACTCTTATCGAACAAGGAAAAGAAATCAAAGCAAAAATGTTAGAATTAGCCCAAAAAGCTCAACAATATCAACAACAGCAACAACTACCCGGAACTGGAAAGGAATACACAGGTTACTTCCAGTAAAGTAAAAAATTATACCAATTATTTCTAAATTTTATTTATTATTTTTTAATATCTAAGTCTCTAAAACCTTAATCAAAAATATTATCTGAGGTTATTTGTTATTAAAGAGAAGTTTATTCCAGTTCAAATCGATCAGGAGTTATGTGTAAGATGTGAACGTTGCATGCGAGCATGTAAAGCTAAAGCAATCTATTTTGAACACGGAATTAGAAAAGTTGATTATATTAAATGTAAAGCGTGTTTAAGCTGCACTATCGTGTGTCCACGTAATGCTATAGAAGTAACTTCAATAACAAAACCAGATCAAATTGTAAGTATTAAGATTGATCATGAGAAGTGCTCTATGTGTGAGATCTGCCTTGATGAAAACGGAAATTTCTGTCCTAAAAATCTATTCTATAAAGATATTGTAAAAAAGGTAGGAAGAGAAGAAGAAGGAATTAGATATAAGTATAGAGAAATTTCTAATTGCCAAGGATGTTTAAAGTGCGCATTTAGTTGTCCAGAAGGGGCAATAGAACCTGCAAAATTTGAAGTTTAAGCAAGAAATTTATGTTTTTTTATTGATTTTTTCCATAATTAGCTTTCTAATATCTTCGAAATTTTTTATTACAACAATTCCTTCCATCTGTTTTAATTTTTTAATATTCTCAAGCTCAATATCTCTTATCTTTAAAATTAAAGGGGAACCATCAGGTCGAGAAGTAACAATTGGCTCAGTATCTTGATCCGATGGAAAAATATAGACTATCTGCCCACCTTTAACGGCTTGAGCTACACAATTAGTTATTAACGTATCTGCAATACCATACACAATTTTAGCTACACTATTAGCAGAAACTGGGCATGCTAAAAATAAATCATAATTCCCGACTTGTAAAGGTCCAGCATAAAAAGGAATATTTGGAGTTTTTTCAACTTTTACTTTTTTGACCGCTCCAGTAAGAGCTAACCACTTTTTGTACCACTTAACGACAGCAGTCCCTTCTTTTGATAAGATTACAGTTAAATCTACATTGAAATCGTCTTGTAATTCTTTCATCAAATCAATTGATTCTTGAAGAACATAACCTGTTCCTGTCATACCCCACATTAATTTAAACATATCAATCATTTGGTTTTATTTATCTTTATATCTTTTAATAAGAAGAATTAATAATTTAAGCATAATAAACATTTAATGAGAATAATTATTAGCTTTAGATTAAATATGAATGATTCAAAATATATTTACCTTGATAATGCCGCCACTACCCCAATGGATCCTAGGGTTATTGAAGAAATTAATAAACATTTTAAAGAAACTTATGGAAATTCTTCAAGCCTGCACTCAGTAGGGCAAAAAGCTGGTCAAGTTTTATTAAAATCCCGTGAAATAATAGCGTCATTGATTAATGCGAAAAGAGATGATATTTTTTTCACTTCTTCGGGAACAGAAGCTGACAATATAGCTATTTTTGGTGTAATTTCAAAAAATAAGGAGAAAGGAAATCATATAATTACAACTTCAATAGAACATCATGCAGTAGAAAATCCATATAAAGAATTAGAAAAGAGGGGCTTTAAGCTTACTTTTTTACCAGTTGATAAATATGGACTAATTGAAATTAAAGATTTAGAGAAAGCTATAACAAAAAAAACTTTGCTAATTAGTATTATGTTTGCTAATAATGAGATTGGCACGATTGAACCGATAAAGGAGATTGGAGCAATCGCAAAAAAGCACGATCTTATTTTTCATACTGATGCAGTTCAAGCTTTTGGAAAAATCCCAATTGATGTAGATGATATGAATATTGATTTATTATCTGCTTCTGCCCATAAGTTATATGGTCCTAAAGGTGTAGGAATGCTATATATCCGTAATAAAGGTGTAAGAGATGGTTGGGGAAAGTTTATAGAACCAATAATGTATGGTGGAGGTCATGAAAGAGATATGAGACCAAGCACTGTAAACGTCCCAGGAATTGCAGGATTTGCAAAAGCCGTAGAATTAGCTAAAGAAGAAATGGAGGGAGAATCTCAACAACAGATGAAATTAAGAGACAGAATCATTAAATGGGTGACAGAAAATATTGAAGATAGTTATTTGAATGGGCATCCTACTCGAAGACTTCCTAATAATGTGAATTTAGGATTTAAATATATTGAAGGAGAATCAATTGTATTGGATTTAGATATGGAGGGAATTGCAACATCAACCGGTTCTGCTTGCTCATCTAAATCGTTGGACCCTAGCCATGTACTCTTAGCAATAGGATTAAAACACGAAGAAGCCCATGGTTCTTTAAGAGTCTCTATAGGTAGATTTACATCAGAAGAAGATGTGGAATATTTCTTGGAAAAATTACCAGGTGTAATTGAAAGATTGAGAAAGATATCCCCGCTTAAAAAAGAAATTAAATAGATGTTCGATGAGAATACTAGAAATTGTCACCATTAACAATATATAGGCTTTTAACGATATATTTCATCCGGAGGTTCTACTTCAACTACTGTGTGATTTCCACTACTCCAGGAATTAATGGTTCCAGACCAATTTGGATATAAACTAAATCTTGGTCTTAGATATATTTTTACCCAATCATAAGGAGCCATCGTTGCATGTTTTGCTAATTCCATCTCCCAATATGTTGATTTGAAAAGATAATGTTCAACAACTAAGATTTGAGGCGCCCTTCCAAGCCCTTCCCATATTATACTCGCATTTATTTTATAGTTTGAATGATTTAGCAACAAATAACTAACAAACTCATCTTTCATTGCTTCGATTTCTGGAGGAATCTCTAATGTCCAATCTACTATCTCAATTGATGCATATTCTTTCTTAGAAATTCCTCCACTGTAGACAATTGCTTCAATTTCAATTTCATAATCAAGGTGGGTAGTATTAGGATATAGAAAGACTTCAACAACCTTATTTAATAAAGAAGTTTCCCAAATTTCATATTTCATAGCTATAGATGCATTAGTATTAATCATTAGTGATAAATTAGACATTAGATCACTAGATTTAGTTCTTATATCCAATAGCAACCAAGCTGTGTGATTGGGGTAGGATTTCATTCTTTTTGGAAGAAATTCAATGTGAATATTTTCCTGCTCTTGAGTATTAGAAATTATAATATAAATGATTGGGATTGAAGCAATAATCAATCCCATTACTAGAATTAAAATTAGAAATTTTTTAATACGTTTCATTACACTTCAACTATTAAATATTCCTAATAAGGATAAATACCCAATCGATAAAATAATATGCAGTATTGCAAAAGTTGCACCAACTTTTAATAATCTTTTGAAACCTAAATTTTGCACATCATAATTTTGTGCAAAAACACAATGCAAATTTTTAATGTCATTACATCATATAAAATATTTTTCGCTTGAGAATAACCTTCATCACATAAATTAAAAACTGGGATGATGAAGATGATGACTGGGATAATGAAGATGAGGACTGGGATAATGATGGATATTTTGAAGAAGTGGATTAACACTTAGACACGTTCTAGAATTTCAACCGAATAAATCAAAAAGCATATTTTTTTTACTAACTATTTTTAAAAAAGCCTTAAAATGACCATATCTAGACAAATTAAATAAATATAGTCTCAAACTCAAAATCTATTTGAATCTAATTTTTTCAAATTAAGTTAAATTAATCAATATTAGAGTATATCACTAATTAAATGGATCTTGAGGAATTTAAATTTTCAGATAAAACAATTTTAATTGAAAAGAGAGAGAAATTAAGCTCCACTTTTAAAATTAAGTCTTACAAAGTTAAACTAAAATATATGGAAGATAATAAAATTCCTCAAAAAAAAAAGAAGGAAGTTCTTAATCATTTATTTTTTAAAGATAGAATTATATCAAGTAAAACTAAAAATTCAATTTCTAAGATAATATTTTCCAAAAAGGATAGAATAATCATTTTAATAACCCAAAATGGAAAAGACATAATTAAAAATCGTGATAAACTTGTTAGAAATTACGGATGGTTTTTTTTTATATCTGAAACAGATACAGAACAAAAAAAACCCAAGAAAGAGAAGCCTAAGAAAAAGGAGGAAAAAAAACCAGAAAATACGATAACTTCTGAAGAATTTCAATATGAAGACTTGAAAATTCCTTTAAAACAAAAGGAAAATATGCGTCCACTCTATCACACTAAAGAGTATAGACATTATTTAAAAATAATCAAATCTGAAAATGCAAAGCAAATGCTTTTAAGAGACGTTCTTAATGATCTCTTTTTCAAGAATGAATCAATTCCAACAGAGGAAAAAAAAGGAATTAGGAAAGTTATTTTTTACCAAGAAGAAAAAGTTATTGTCATTAAATCTCTTGTAGGAGATGAAATGTATGAAAATTTAGAAAACCTTGTCAAGAAATATGGATGGTATTTTTATATTACAGGAGTTCCTGTCGGAAAGAGTGATATTTCATTGGCTATCGATAAAATTGAAAAAAGGTATGATTTAACCTATTTTTCAGATACCTCTTTAATTGATGATGAAAGCAATTCAAATCATATTAGGTTAACAATTTACCCAATTATACTAAAACCAAACCATAATTGCCACATTCTGGGTATAGGGAAGCTGAATATCTTATTAGATTGTGGTCTTTCTGAAAAAGATAACGAAAATGAGATAGAAGGAGATTTTAGACATGTAGAAGAATATCTTCAGAATCTACCTCAATATATTATAGAAGAAGAAAAAAGTAGAAAAGAAATAATAGCTGAAGATTTCACTATTGAAAATATACCTGAGAATCCAAAAATCGATGCTATTTTTATTTCTCATAGCCATTACGATCATGTTTCTGGATTAAAGGAATTAATTAAAATGTTTCCTGATGTTCCCATTTTATGCTCTCGAATTACATTAGATCTATATCTGTTAAGAGATTCAAACTTCTTAAAGCAAGAAAATCATGAAGAAATCGAAGAGGATGAATACCAAAATATAATTAAAAATGTTATTTATGTAGAAAACGGGATAAAAATAGATTTTAAAGAAAAAAATAGCTTTATATCATTTTTCCATGCAGGCCATATGCCTGGAGCATTGATGATGCTAGCAAAAATAAACGATTTTAGATTCCTATACACAGGAGATTATACTTACATTGATATTACTCCATTTGCAGGTACAAGACGATTTTTAGAACAGATTTCGCATCCTTTAGATTATTTACTAATCGATGGAACTGCCGCACAAGAAGATTTTGGTCATATTTCCGACCAATTCCATAGTTTAATCTTATTTTTGGAACAAAAAGCTGAATATGGTGATAATTCTTTAATCGGAGCGGATCCTTCAAGCTTAGCCATAAGTTTTATGCTAATTTTTTGGCGATATTTTAGAAAACTTCAATTACGACGTGGTTTCAAGAAGCGTCCTAATATTTATGTGGATATGATGGTGCGTAAGAATATACAAGTAATTAACCATCGTTATGAATACATCCATGGTTCAATTTCAAGATTGATTAGAGATAAAGCAAATCCTTTTAACAGTATAAAATTTAGATGGTTTGATTATTCTAGTTTAAACTTTTTACGTAAAAAAAACAATATTATTATTTCTCATCCACCAGATCTATCTTACGGATTAATAAGAAATATTATTAATATCATAGGGCGTAGTCCTCACAATTTTGTTTTTCTCGCAGGCTCGGTTCATGAATCTCCTGGTGCTGAATTAGTTGAAGGTGCTGATGAAATTCAGTTCTCCGAGACATGGAAAACGCCATTTCGAGCATTTCTTCTTAATACTTTTGCGCCTCATATTAAAATAAAACTCCATGCCGATAAAAATCAATTAAGAGAAATGGTAAAAAATCTAGAACCAAAAGAGGTCTGTTTTTTCCATCAATCTGCTAAAAATCTAACGAATGCAGTTAAATATGTAAAAGAATTAGGTGTTGAAAAAGTTTCATTACCAGTAAAAAGAAAGCTCCTAATACTGAATTAATAAACATGATTTTTAAGACAAACCATAAATCTTTAAGGTAATAATTTCTTTTTTTTCCATAGAATTACACATACAGTTAGGTGATTGCGCATATACTCTGAAAAAGTAATGGAGCATTTCAAAAATCCACGAAATATGGGTGAAATGAAAGAAGCTGATGCGGTCGGTGAATATGGAAACCCCACGTGTGGAGATTTAATGTATATATACATCAAGGTGAAGGAGATGAATGGGCAAGAAATTATTGATGACATCTCTTTTCAAACGTTTGGATGTGCTGCTGCGATTGCCACTTCATCAATGATTACTGAAATTGCTAAAGGAAAAACATTAGATGATGCTGCGAAAATTACTCGAGATGATGTTGCTAATTCTTTAGATGGATTACCTCCAATTAAATTGCATTGTTCTAATCTTGCTGCAGACGCTTTAAAAAAGGCTATAAAAAATTATCGAGAAAAGAAAAAATAGTATTACTATATATTAACTGGTTTTAAATTTCTTTTAAAATTAAGAGATTATATGTTTTTGAGATTATTATGAATTTTTCTAAACCAATAACTGATATAATTAGAGAGCGAACATCTCGCCGGACTTATTCAGGTCAACCTCTTGAGAAAACTATAAGAGAACAAATAATTAAATTATTGGAGAATCATGATTTAAAAAGTCCATTCAGTGAATATGCTGGAAAAGCGAGATTCGAACTTATTAGTGTGCCAGAGTTTGAACTTAATGAAAGAAAAAAAATTGGGACTTATGGTTTAATTAAAGGAGCTCAAGATTTTGTTGTGGGTGCTGTTGAAAATTCTAAGTTTGATCGTGAACATTTTGGATACATTATGGAAACGATCATATTGGCTGCTACAGATATAGGCTTAGGAACTTGTTGGTTAGGGGGTTTCTTTAATAAGAGTCTTTTTTCTGCAAAAATTAACAGCAGTTCGAATGAAATTGTCCCTGCTATTACTCCTATTGGCAATTATGTTCAAAGAACAATAAAGGAAAAAGCAATTCGATCATTTGTGAAAGCAAATAAACGATTCTCATGGGATCGTTTATTTTTTAATGGCAAACCGAATACTCCACTTACTCTTGAAGATGCAGGAGAGTATTCTGAATTGCTCGAAATGGTTAGACTTGCTCCTTCTGCCAGTAATAAACAACCCTGGAGGATTATTAAAGACTTAAATAAGAATTTATTTCACTTTTATACTGTGAAAACTAATTCAGCTTATAGCAAATTTCCACCTCTAGATATCGGAATAGCTGTATGCCACTTTGATCTTACAGCAAAACATTTTGGTATCAATGGAACCTGGATATGTGAAAATCCTCAAATTATAACGACAGAGAATCTAATATATAAGATTACTTGGAAAGAGGAAGCCTAGATAAAACTAAAATAGTTTTGATATAGAATTTCTGTTGAATTAATTATAAATCTATAAGTAATTCTAAATTAATTCGAGAATCAAAATCAGGAAAAAGTTTTCAAATTATAATAAGAAGTTATAATAATAGAGATTAGTGATTGATCAGTAGCTAATGAGGTGAATTTTTCATATAATGGAATCTACTGAAAAAGTCAAAATCAAGCTTGGTGGGATGACATGCGCAAATTGTGCTTATAAGATTGAAACAAAATTAAAAGATTTGGAAGGTGTAAATAGTTCAGTTGTCAATTTTGCAAATGAGGAAGCAACTGTTGATTATAATCCAAAAGTAATAAATTATGATAAATTTAATAAAGCTATTCACGATTTAGGATATAAAGCATCTCTAGCTAAGATTGATCTTAGAGTTCTTGACATATTAAGAGAGGAAGAATATAATGAATTAATAAAAAAAGTTAAAAATATTCATGGTATTTATGAGGCCAGATCAAATTTTAACGCTTCTAAGCTATTTATTGAATTTAATGAATTAGAAATTGATGAAAATAAAGTTTATTCAAGTGTCAAACAATTAGGAATCAATATTGAAAAAGCAGCAAGTGCGATTGATAAAGAAATTGAAGAAACTAAAAGAGAATTAAGATATAGACTAAGAATTTTTCTAATTTCCTTAGCCTTCACATTAGTTATCGCTCCTATTAGTATGATATTTATGGAGCAGTCCTTTGAAATTAAATTATTATTATTTTTCTTAGCAATAGCCAATTATTTTATAGCAGGGTCATTTTTCTTAAAAGGAGCCTATAAGTCGCTAAAAAATAAATCTGCGAATATGGATGTTTTGGTAGCGTTAGGTACAACAACTGCTTTAATATATTCAATACTAACTACGTTTGTAATAGAAGGTCACACTTTTTATGAAGCAATGAGTATGATTTTAACATTCCTATTAATTGGTAAATATTTCGAACTTAAAACGAAGGGACAGGCATCAGAAGCAATAAAAAAGTTAATAGGGTTACAGGCAAAAACAGCGACTTTATTAAAAGAAAGTAAAGAAATCGAAATACCCATAGAAGAAATAGAAGTTAGCGACATTCTAATAGTTAGACCTGGTGAAAAAATCCCAGTTGATGGAAAAGTAATTAAAGGAAGCACCAAGGTCGATGAATCCATGATAACCGGTGAAAGTAAGTATGTAAAGAAAGAAATTGATAGTGAAGTTATAGGTGCAACAGTTAATCAAACTGGGTTGATAAATATCATTGCTGAAAAAGTTGGTAAAGATACTTTATTATTTCAGATAATTGATTTTGTTAAAGAAGCACAAAGTAAAAAACCCGCTAAGCAAAAGTTAGCTGATAAAGTTAGTAATTATTTTGTTCCAGTTGTAGTTTTAATAGCAGTAGGTGCTTTCTTATATTGGTTTTTAATAGCTCAAATCGGATTAGAATTATCTTTATTAGTTTTTACAT
>JAEOTH010000137.1 GCA_016839915.1 Promethearchaeota archaeon | reverse complement strand
TGTCAAGCCAAAGTAGACGGTAATAATAGGCATATAGATCTGGATCAGGGTGTCCTTCTGGCATAAATGCTAAGACAGGATCACCTGGCATCATTCTTGAAAGTATGAACGTTAATGTCATCACTCCCAGTACCACTGGAATCAGTGATATTAATCTTCTGATTATATATTTAATCATACTCATTTTTGCTCACATCTCCTCATTTTTCAAACTCATTTCTCTTCGATCAGTAATAATTAAAGTTAAAAAACCTTCAAAAATAAATCGCATACATAGGTTTAAAAACATTATTTTGTTCAAATTTTTGAATACCTATTAACAAAAATAAATATTATTATATTTATTTCAAAAATATTTAATAATCAAATAAAGAAATTCAATAAAATGGAAAATTACGAATTGTCGAGATATTTAAACACATGAAAAGATCACATAACGATTTTGAACGTCCTCCATCATTTAAAACCCGAAAAAGTTCTGTTAAGCATTTTGTTAGTTATTATATTAAAAGAATTATTCATTATCTAACACTTCTTCAAGGGATAATGACCATATTCTTTTTACTAATGTATTTTCAAAGTGTTATTGATCAAAATATTATGGATTTTTATCTTTATTTCTCAATTACTGTATTCATTGCGTATGGATTTATGATATTAGGGATACATTTTCTTGAAAAGCCTCATATCGATACATTTATTCCCAAACCTTCACAGATTGTACCACCTATAAAAGAATCAAAATTAGAAATTCCTGATAATTTACTGCAAGGTAAAACTCTTCAAGTTTATTGGTACTTTTTTACTCATCGACAAGCTGGAGTGAGAGAAATTCAAAGAGCGTTGAATATTTCATCCTCTGGTACAGTTTCTTATCAAATCTCTAAATTATTAAAAGCAGGTGTTATATCTAAAACCAAAGAGGAAGAAAAGTATTCAATAAACGAAGAAATAAAGGGAGGAATATTAAAACTTTTTATACGTATTGGTACTCATGCTTTCCCTAGAATATCTCTGTATTTAATACTCTATATTATTGGCTTTATTATGTATTTCATCCTTTTTCTGATTGATAAGGTTGAATTCTTCGAGAACCCATTTAATTTACTTTTATTAATTTTTTTAGTTATTGGTACTCTAATATTTATTTTTGAGACATTCAAAATTCAGAAATTAAATCCTATAAAATGATATTTTTCAACCCAAGATCTATAGCAAGAACAACCCTTGGAATAAAGAAATATAAAAAATCAATCGCATGGTATTCTTGGCTTATAGTTTTACTCTAACTTTAAAAATAATGAAAAACTTGACGTAATTATAAATGGTAATTACTGAAGTTGAAAAGATCATCGACGAATTGGTTGAACTCGAGTGGTATAAAGTAGCTGCTGTTACAGTCATGTCGAGTGTTGGAAAAATAATTCATCAAGTAGGCGGTAATTGGGATCTAACCAATGAATCAAAGATTATTCTGGAAACCCTCAAAGGTAGTAAATCCCTCACTATAATGGGAACGGAGTTTATGGTCATTTATAAAACTCCTGAAGCTATAATCGGAACAAACGATGCGGGGAAAGGACATGTTATCTTAGCACCATTCAAAGGAGGAATACTTATATGTTATATCATGCCTAAAGCAGATCCACACAATTCGCTATCCAGCATCAGGAATGCAGCACTGAAGTTGAATGGGAGAGTTTAATAATCTAAATAATGTGGCAACTTCAAATACTTATACGTTAGTTTAAATATGTAAAATGAATTAAAAAAACCATTCTTTAGATCCAATCAATTTCTTTATACTTATCTATTCCCATCTTTAGGATTTCTTCAATTTCTCTAAGAAGGTGAGGAGTAGTTTTATTTATATTAAAGCAGGACTTTCCTTTCAAAAAATTTTTAAGATCTATACTGATATGTTTGAATGAATCAGGGTGAGAATAAATGGGAGAAAAATAGAAGCTTACATAGTTTTTTTGTTGTATAACACCCGCGATATATGTAGGTTGCGGTTTCTTTCCAAATAAACTGACTTCTTTACTACCATATAAATGAAAAGCAGGTTTTTTTTGCTTAGCTTGAGAACCTATGTACTTCTCTTCTATTAGGAATGTATCTGAAAGTTTTTCCAAGATTTTTTTTAATTCTAAAAAGATTTTTTCAAGATTTTCCATATTTAAGACGATAAGGAAATTAAATTTATTTTTTTAGCTAATATTTTAATTGCTTTTTTAAGCAACTATAAATAGTTATTCTCGTCTATTGAATTATTTTAATCATATTTGGAAATAATTTAAAAGAAAACTATTTTTATTTCCTATTATAGAAGCGTATTTTGTGTAGTTAATGATATGAATGTATGGGTAATGGATTCTGAATCAGGAACTAAATTATTGTATAAATCATTTTTGAAGACTGATGCGGATGAAGATATTGTCTCTGGATTTCTAACAGCCTTTTACCATTTTTCTATGGTAGAATTTAAAGAATCATTGGATTCCATAGAAATGGGTGGACTAAGATGGGTCTACATATTAGAGGATAAGTTTAAATTACTTTTTGTGGCTGCTGATACAAAAATTACCAAGACTGAGCTTATACTAGCGAGACTAAATGTAATCAGAAATGCTTTTATAAAAGAGTTTGAGCCTGTGTGGGAAAAGAAAGGACATAATTGGGATGGTGATATTAATATTTTTCTCCCATTTCTTAATGAAATTGAAGATTATCATAGTCAATGGGAAGAAGTAGAAGATCTTGCTCAAGTAGCTGATTTTTTTGATATTCTAGGTATCTTTCAAAAAATATTAATAATGTTAAGAAACATTGTAGATAATAAAATGTATACTAAATCAAAAACATCAATTCTCAATAAAATAGGAGATATGTTTAATGATTTTTTAACACAAGAATATTTTCAGAATACACCAGAGCTTAAAAATATCACTTTTAGTAAAGAATCTTGGTTCAACCTTATAGATATTAATTTAATTAAAAGTGATAAAGACCTCGTTTTTAAAAATTTAAAATCTTTACTTTCTGGAATTGTTAATATTCTTAAAGAAGTAAAAGGTAGAAATGCGTGCTTCAAATATTTCAGCGAAGAAAATATATACGCCTATTTATTTAATAATATGAGATTATTAAAAGATCTTAAGTTAGATTTGTTCTTATTAGAAATATTTCTATTATTATAGCTTAATCTTACTTTCAAAAGTATCCCTCATTATATTTCTTATTAAAAACTTTACCATAAAAGTTATATTAAAACTTTCTTAAGGGTGGCTCCTGCCAAAAAGCCTCAATACGAGGCATTAAATTTCTAAAGGCAGAGTAGGTTATTCCTATGTGTAAATAATTACACAACCAAAAGACAAAAATCCAGGGGATTGACAGGAGCCATTTTTTGTGATTCAAGGCTTTCTAAGAAAATTTTTGCCATTACAATATAAATTAGTTAACTCATATAAAAATTTTAGCTCTTAATATAGCCCCTATTTATTGGGGATCTTAAAATTTCTAATCACAACTTTCATGTTATATTAAATATGATTTTAATTAAATAGAAAGTATCCTAAATAGATTCAATCACAATATTTTAATGATTTTAAGAAAATGTTAGAAGAAGTAAAAGAGGAAACTAATTCTACACCCTCAGATGATATTGTTTACATAGATGTAGAGAAGCTCAAGGCTTTTATAAAAGATGTTTTTATAAGTTTAGAAGTTCCAGAGGGTCACGCAGAAATCATAGCTGAAGTCCTGATTACATCCGATTTAAGAGGTATTGATTCTCATGGTATCCAGAGATGTAAAATGTATTATGACAGAATTAGAGAGGGAATTTATAATCCAAAAACCAAGATAAGTGTTATCAAAGATGATAAATCCACAGCAGTTCTTGATGGAGGGTGTGGGATGGGGCATGTGATTGCGTATCTAGCGATGAGATTAGCAATTGAAAAAGCTAAAAAATATGGACTGGGAGCAGTAGCAGTAAGAAACTCTACTCATTTTGGTATAGCTGGTTATTATTCCTTGATGGCAATACAAGAGGGGATGATAGGGTTTGTTACTACAAATACACGACCTGCGGTTCCTCCAACTTTTGGTATCGAACCTATGTTAGGTACAAATCCTTTAACGTATGGGGTTCCTACTGATGAAGAGTTTCCATTTCTTCTTGATTGTGCGACATCTATTATTCAACGAGGGAAAGTTGAAGTTTATAATAGAATGCATAAGCAACTTCCTGATGGAGTAATTATTTCTAATAATGGTAATTCAAAAACAGACGCTAATATAGTATTAAACAAATTATTGGATCGTTCTGCAGCATTATTACCTTTAGGAGGTAAAGGTGAAGATACTTCGGGTCATAAAGGGTATGGCTATGCTACTTTTGCTGAGATTCTATCTTCAGCATTACAGGACGGCGTATATCTTAAAGATACAGCTGGAGTTATAGAAAATGGTCAAAAAAGATTAAAGGTAGGACATTTCTTTTTGGTAATTAATATACAAAATTTCATTCCACTGGAAAGATTTAAAGAAATAACTGGAAATATTATGCGAGAATTAAGAAGTTCTAAAAAAACACCTGGAAAAGAAAGAATTTACACTGCAGGAGAGAAAGAATACAATTCTGATGTAGAAAGAAGAAAAAATGGAATCCCCTTAAATAAAAGTTTACAGAAGGATATTAAGATAATGCAAAAAGAACTCGGATTGAATAAATATAATTTTCCCTTCTAAATCACTCTTCATTTAAATATCACACCTTCCTTTTGACCTTCAATTGGTTCAGAATGAAGAAATATTGTATCCAAATTATCAATCCCTAATTCTTCTCTAAGTTCAGTTTCTAATTCAGAGATATAAGAATGAGTTTGTGAGATATTTAATGAACCATCAAAAAATACATGAGCTTCCAAGACACAATAATCCAATGTCGCCCAAAATTCTACCCCATGAAATCCCTTAACTTGAGGGTGCGATCTTAAGACCTTTTCAACTATCTCGCTTATTTGTTCTATCATTTCTGGTCCTACATCAGCACATTTTATCTGATCCGAGATTAAAACTTCCTTATGAGGTTGACTTTCAATATGAGTAATAACTCTTGAGATAAGGGATGCTTGTTTTTTTATCTCATCTTCAAAATTTGAGCAAATATCATGTGCTTTTAAGAGTGAAAGAGACTCATCAACAACAACAACTAAAGAGATAAAATAATTGTTTTCGATTCGAAAAATATTAAGATCTTTAAAGTTCACAATTTTTGGGTATTCTGACTTCATGGAGAATATTAAATTTATTAATCCCTCCCCAATCGATTTTTCACTAGCCATAGGATTCATTTCAACAATACACTCTACTTCATATGAAGGAAATAGCTTCTCACTCATACTTCTTATAGATTTAATAATTTCATTTGCATGGACAATTGAAATATGATCTTCAACTAATAAATGAACTTCTAAGAACATAATTTTTCCTGTTGTTCTTATTTTAATATCGTTAATTCCAACAACATGTTCTAAAACAAAAATATTATTCCTTAAATCTTCTATTATAAATTTATTTACAGGATTCGTATCTGTAAGTTCTTTAACACCTCTTTTAGCTAATTTAAGTGCACTTATTATTATCCAAACAGAAAGAACAATACTAAATATTGGATCAAGAAAAATAATATTAAAATATGCAAAGATAAAACTTAACAAAACTATAATTGCTCTCATAGCATCTTGAAATAGGTTGAGACCCTGAATTTCCAATGTTATGCTTTTTTGTTGCTTTCCTTTGGCAATGAGTATTCTTGAGAAAATGAGATTTACAATAAAAGAAGAAATTAATAAAAACAAACCGATTTCAGGGTTTAGAATATTAAAATTGCTTGATAAAAGCACTTGGATTGCATTATAAATTAATAAAACATAAACATTCATCAAAATTATGCCTTGAATTAATCCTGAAATAGAATCAATTTTACTATGCCCATACATATGTTCGTAATCCGCAGGTTTCTCACTATAATATAATGAATATAAAGTTATAGAGACAAATAGGATATCGATTAAAGTATCTGCGGTTTCAGATAAAAAACTCAAACTTCCAGTTAGTAACACCCCAATTACCTTTAAAGCTGACTGGAATAAAATGATAACGAGTGTGAAAAACGCATATTTTAATTTGATATTCATGTTAAATATTCAGTAATTTTATTCTCGTTTATATTTTTTCAATTTAGGGAAGAAAGCATTCACATTTTTTTTATAATGTGTATATTTCTCACCATAATTGTCTAATAAATAACTTTCTTCTTTGCCTAAAAAAATTCTTACTAATAAATAATATATAACGAGTATTAAAAAGAGGATCCAGCTGTTGAAAAGGCAGAATATACCTGGAAGTATTCCTAAACCCCAAGAAGCGTACATTGGATTTCTTACATATGCATAAGTTTTTATTGTGATTAATTCCGAGGAACCAAGTGCAGAACTCAAAATTCTTTCAGAATAAATAAACACATATATCCCAAGTGCTATTAATATACAACCAATTATTACCATCCAATAATAAGTTATCGGAATTTGAAAAATTGGATAAAATATTGAATTCAAAATCCCAAATAAAACAAAAAAGGGGCAAATCGATATTAATATTTTTGGACCAATTCCACCTAATGGCAATTTTTCTTTAGGTTTTCCTTCAACCAGAGTATTCAATTTTTAACATCAACTTAAGGTATAAGGAATAGAAATAAGTTAGTTTATTTATTTAGTTAGTTTATTTCTTATAATCTTTTAAGACGTTTTATTTATTTTCTTCAGGTAAATTTTTATTAGTTTTTCTCTTTGCAGTAAAAATTGGACTACTGAAATTATAAGTTAAGCATAACTTTCTTAAAAATCATACAAATAATATAATGTTTAAGTCTAATAAGATAATGGAAAAAGGAAGAAATTATGGACGAAAAAAATTCTAATTATATAAACCGTACTCTAAAAAAAGTCGATCCTTCAATGGCAAAAATCTTCATGCCCTGGATTTTAAAGCATCCAAAAAGTATGTACGCAATGATGAGATTAGCGAAATCTTACAGAAAATCTCGAAAGATAAGAGGAGAAGAGTTACTTAAAGGCTTAAAAGTGCCCCCATTCTTGATTCTAAGCATAACCTCCAATTGTAACCTTAAATGTGCAGGTTGTTATGTTACAGCAACAGGAACAATATGCAACCAAAGGACCAAAAACTCATTACATTTAGAGCAATGGATAAAAATTATTCAAGAAGCAAAAGAACTAGGTGTATTTGCGTTTATTATCGCAGGAGGAGAACCTTTCTTAAAGCCAAATTTATTAAAAATTAGTGAAGAATTCAAAGATAGATTATTCTTAATTTTTACTAATGGAACAATCTTGGAGAGTCAAGAAATTGAAAAGCTTAAACGATTAAGAAATACTATAATAATGGTTAGTATTGAAGGAGATCAAGATTTAACTAATAAACGGAGAGGAATCGGAGTTTATGAAAAAGCTATTAATACAATTAACGAGTTAGATAGCAAGGGAGTGATTAGTGGAATTTCTGTGACTATAAACCGAAAAAATGTTAAATTTTGGATGGAACCAACAAATGTCGATGATCTAATATCTAAAGGTGTACGCTTAGCTTTCTTTCTTGAATATATCCCCGTAGATAATGATACAGAATTAATGCTCACAACTGAAGAAAGAAAAAAATTTAGAGAAATGGTTTTATATTATCGAGAAACCAAACAGATATTTCTTGTTCATTCTCCTGGAGATGAAGAATATATGGGGGGTTGTGTGTCTGCAGGGAGAGGTTTTGCTCATATAACACCATCAGGAGATTTGACCCCATGTCCGGTTTCTAACATCGCAACCCATAATTTAACCAAAACTTCATTAAGAGCAGGATTAAATAGCCAATTATTTAAGATTATTCGAGAAAGTGAACATTTATTAGAAACTAATGGATCTCCATGCGCTTTATTTTCTCATTCGGAAGAAGTAAATGTAATCGTAAAAAAAGTTAAAGCATATAGAACTAGTGCATAAAAAATATAAAATTAATAAACTAATTATCTGCTAATTCTCCTGTAGCAGATAAGATTACTTTTCCTCCAACAGATACACTAATTCCACCTTCTTCAGTTCCATCAGCTCTCAAGTAAAGCAAAGAGGGACGTCCTACTTCATAACCCTGCTCCACTCTAATATCAATATGATTTTTAATAAAATATTCATGTTTCACCAAATATCCAGCAAGACATCCATTTCCAGAACCTGTTGCAGGATCTTCTGGTATACCATGGTAATGAGCAAAAACACGGACACTTAAATCATTTTCTTTATTGCGTGTTTCTGGACAAAAAATTAGAATCGTTTTTGCTTCTGTTTTCTCCATTAGATCAAAACATTTATCTACATCTACTTTTGCTCGTTTTAAAGCATCTAAAGTCTTTAGTGGGACGATGATAAAAGGTGCTCCCGTAGAAACTTCTTGTATTGGAAATCTATCATCGATATCCTCTTCATTTAGATTTAATATCTTTGCTATTGAGTCTGTATCAAAGAATCTACTAAATGTAGGAGGGTTCTGTTCCATCCATATTATATCAGGCTTCCCTGATTTGTATTTAAACAGCACAGGGATAGGACCGATCTTTAAATTAAGAAGTAGTGTTTTAACATTTCCCTTGATTAATTCTTGTTGAATTACAAACGCAGTTCCAATAGTTGGATGTCCCGCAAATGGCAATTCAACCTCTGGTGTAAAAATACGGACATCATAATTTTCTTTTGAAGTAATGAAAGTTGTTTCCGAATAATTCATCTCTTTGGCTATCTTTTGCATTTCAGCTTCAAAGAGAGATTCTTCGCAAATAAATACCGCAAGTTGATTTCCTTCGAATTTTCTTTCAGCAAATACATCTACTATGTAAAATTTACATTTTGGCATGAAAAAACCTCTTTTTTTGGTTAAAACCTCAACAATAATATTACGTATAATATAAAAACTAATTTGTTTTTAATATGTATTTATTTTGGTTTTTCTTTAATATTCAATATATTAGATTCTATTAAAATTTATAATTATATTTTTTATTTAAAAAGCTGAAAAAAATGAAGATTGAAGAAACTGAAAAAATTGGAAGATTGTTTTTTGAAGTGATGTGGAGTAAACCTGATCTTATTATTGCTGATGAAATTATTGATCCTAAATATAATCCAAGTTGGATCTCAATAGAAAAAGTTGGTCCAGCTCAAGTAAAACATGAAATCACACATTTTCGTACTCTCTTTCCAGATTTAAAATATGATATTATTGAGCTGAGAGGGGAAGAACATAAAGTTTGGGTTCGTTATAAAGGACATGGTACACATCTTGGAAAAGGATGGGGTTTCGAACCAACAAAAAAAGAGGTTACGTTTGAGGGTGCAACAATTTTATATATAAATTCAGAAGGTAAAATTGTGGATCAGTGGGGAGCTTTTTGTTTTTATGATATATTTTATGAACTTGGAGTTGTTCCACCGTTTTGGGAATTACATAAATATGTTTCTGGTTTAAAAGAGTAGTTTTATCTATTACTTTTTTGCTGGAGAAGCATAACAATATGCACAATTATGCTTACATCGAAAAATTCCTGAATATCCACCAATGTCTTTCGATTTAAAACATCCACAGGCATTTCTTTGTCCAGTATCCCTTATTTTAGTGATAGGTTCGCCAACTATTTTTTCAATTTTATAGGCGTCTATACAATGTGCTTGTTCAATCCCTTCTAATTCAAGAAGGTCTGGTTGACAACAAGCTTTCATTTTAATATCATATTTATTGCAAATCCTAATTAACTTGTCAAGAATTTCTTTTTTCTTTTCTAAAACTGGTTCAATTGGAGTATAACCCCTAGCACACATACGAGTTTTTACTTTCTCATACATAGTTGCAAAAGAAAAAATCATTTCATTCATTCCTAGATTTGAAACATTCTCAATAATATATTCAAATTTATCCAAATTACTATGTATTTTATTAGAATTATGTTTTTTGTACAGAATTATTGGATCAAACCTGAAATTAATAGCCAATGATTTAAATTCATTTATTAACCATTCTAATTGCTTGAATCTACTTTCTAATGAGATTTTTACATTATTCTCTAATTCAGAAGGTGAATTTATCGTAAATTGGAATGAATGACCTTTATACATCCTAAATAGATTTTCATTTTCATTATATGCTTCTATCCATTTTTCAAAATTTTTTGACCACCAAACCCAACATTTAACATGTTCTGGTTTTAAAGAAACACGATATATCTGTTTTCGATTAAAAGGATTCACTACATCAACATATCCCAATTGAATTTTCTCTACAATCCAATTCATTAAAAACGCGGGTATATCCGTCCTCCTACTACAGGAAATAATAGTAGATTTTGTTAAGTTCATGAAAAAATATACTAGTTTTCTATGATTATATCAAATCATAATAAATAAGTTATTATTTAATTTCAAATCTAATTTTTTAAGGTTTATAATTTTTTAAATATTTATGGTAAGAAAGAATATCTCTTCTGGATCTCCATATGAAAAACCTATTGGCTTTTCTAGAGCGGTTAGAATTGGGAATTTTATCTCAGTATCAGGGACTGCACCAATAGCACCCAAAGGTTCAACAGCATATCCAAATAATTTATATAGTCAAACTAAACAATGTTTAGAAATCATAAAAAAAGCTATTGAAGATGCAG
Source organism: Promethearchaeota archaeon (assembly GCA_016839915.1). Lineage (GTDB taxonomy): Archaea > Asgardarchaeota > Lokiarchaeia > Sigyniarchaeales > SOKP01 > Loki-b32. The sequence goes on along the minus strand of JAEOTH010000137.1, from coordinate 26,646 downwards.
GAGGGAATTTGTCAAATGTTATTCGCACCAGAGTAATGCTAACGGATATCTCTAAGTGGAAAGAAGCAGCTCAAGCACACGGAGAATTCTTTTCTGAAATTAGGCCTGCATGTACGTTTTTAGAAATTAACAGATTTGTGGATCCTAACTGGTTAATTGAAATTGAGGCTGATTGTGTAATGGATAATGATTACTAAGGCAAATAAAAGACAATTTCAAAGATTATTTTGATTAAATTTTTCATTTTAAGGTAGATACAATTATTTAAAGTTTAAAATATTAGATATAGTCATGATTCCTTCTATTGAGTGGATTGATAATAAAGTAAAGATGATTGATCAAACAGTTCTACCACACGAGCTTAAATTTTTAGAGTTTGAAGATTTTAGAGATGTTGCTATTTCGATTAAACTTATGAATATAAGAGGTGCTCCTGCTATTGGAGTAGCTGCTGCTATGGGTATGGCTTTAGCTACAATCGAATATAAGGAACTACCAAAATCGGAATTTCTTAAAAGGATGGAAGAAGCTGCCGAGGTAATTAAAAAAACAAGACCAACTGCTTCTAATCTATTTTGGGCTGTCGATAGAATATGGAAAATTATTAGTTCTTATCCAGATAATCCTTCAAGTTTATCAGATTTAGTTGTTGAAGAGGCTAAATTAATGGCTCAAGAAGATATCAATGTTAATAAAAATATTGGGAAAAATGGAGCCGAATTATTAGAAGATGGAGACGTAGTTTTAACTCATTGCAACGCCGGCTCGCTAGCTACTGTCCAATATGGAACTGCTCTAGCGCCTGTAAGATCAGCAATAGCACAAGGAAAGAAAATTAGTGTAATTGCTGATGAGACAAGGCCTAGATTACAGGGAGCAAGATTAACAGCATATGAGTTACAATATGATAAAATCCCAGTTAATGTTATTTCTGATACCTCCTCTGGATTAATGATGAGACTTGGAAAAGTAAATAAGGTGATAGTCGGAACAGATCGGGTCACTTCAGATGCAGTCTTCAATAAGATTGGTACATATTTAGTTGCCTTAGCTGCAAAAGATAATAATATACCATTTTATGTCGCCGCACCTACCTCTACGTTATCTCTTGATGAGACTGTTGATGATGTTATAATCGAACAACGAGATAGCACAGAAGTTAGTAATGTTTTAGGGAAAGTTCAAATCGTTCCAGATGGTGTTGAATGTTTAAATTACGCGTTTGATATTACACCTTTTAGATTGGTAACTGGAATTATTACTGAAGATGGCGTTTATACGCCAGAAGAGCTTTTGAAAAAGTATAAATAATCATTTTAAATTATTTTCTATACTCACCTATTATACTGGAAATCCTCTGTTTTTATCTGCTATTGAAATAATTAGCTTAATATTGATAGTTTCTTCTATTAAAGGCGGAGTGTTGGCATGTTTATTGATCGCCCTATTTTTTATTAAAAAACTCTAAGTTTCGCTTAATAAAATTTAGAATTGAAATAGTTACTTAGTAATTCTTTTAAGCTCTTTAGATCCTTGGTTTTACTCAGCAGATTTCTTATTTTTGTAGAACCATCAATATTTTTTGATAACCATATAGCATTTCTTTTTAATTCGACAAATTTAATTAGTTCATTACCAATTGGATGTGAAATCCCATTAAGGAACTCATCAATAGTACTCTCATAAATTTTAACATATTTTTCCATTGATTCTTTATTGTTTTTGAAAGATACTTCCTTATTCTTCACTAAATATTCATGAATTTGACTAAAAATTATTGGATTCCCCATAGATTCTCTACCAATCATAAATGCATCAACATTGGTATAATCTATAAAATGCTTAGCACTAATAGGATTGATAATATCACCGTTTCCAATAATGGGTATCCTCACTCTTTCCTTCAAGTGTTTTACAGTATCTAAATCTAATGTTCCATCTGTGAATTTACTTAAAACAGTCCGGGCATGAACTATCAATAAGGATACTCCAGAATTATTTATTAATTGTGCTAATTTCTCTATTTTCACTGGTTTTTCATAACCCACTCTGATTTTCAGGGAGATCGGTCTAGAAGAATATTTTACAGCTGTATTAATTAAAACACTTAGTTTCTCTAAATCTTTCATCAAATAACCTCCTTCATGTGCTTTAATTGCCCTCTTTGATGGACATCCAACATTTAAATCTATTATATCAAAATTATAACTATTAAGATAATCAATAGTACTCTTCAACGCATTGGGATCAGACCCAATTAATTGAACACTGATTGGACGTTCTTCTTCTATCTTGTATAAGTCTTTTTCAACAGATGTAGGATCATTTTCAATACGCTTACAATATAACATAGGTACACTCACAAGGCCAATTTTTTGAAATTTTCTACAAAATCTCCTATAAGGGGCGGTTGTGACATTTTGCATTGGAGCTAATACATACCTATTTTCTAAATTAAGCGTTCCTAATTTCATAATTATTATATTTATTTCTTGATGTTGATTTACAAGCTATAATGATGAAGTTTTTTATTAAGTACAATTTACTATTAATAAATAATACAATAGCCCATTAATTAAAATGTCAACTTTCCTCAAAGAATTTAAATTTAAAAAATCTCCATCCAAAATAACATATTTCGATGAAGAACCATTAAAATTAAGTAATGAATTTATTTTTTTTCATAATAAAAGCAAATTTAGAAAAGAACTCACCCGGCTTCAATACTTATTCAAAAAATTTACTAAAATACCTTTACATGCTGCTGGAATAAGAGATTCTTATTTAAAAGAAGAATATTCAGAAAATTTATTGATAGTTTTATTTACAACATCCGAAAAAATCAGAAAATCTAATGAATTCTTTGAATCAATATCAGATAAAACACTAGATCCTGGTTGTTTCTATCTTGAAACAAAATCTGATTTCATGCTCCTCGTATCTAGAGACATTGAAGGATTAAAATATGGTATTGACACCATGGAAACTATTTTAAAACAAGTTTTAGAAGATTACATAAATCAACAAAAATTTGATGATTATATCCAAGTATGCCCTTTTCAATTAAACCATTGCGGTAATTCTCTTTAACTTAATATTAGAAAAAGTGAAAAAAGCTATATTTCAAATTTCCATCTATGTTGTCTCTTTAGCTTATAAGCCTTTTCGGCGTATTCTTCAACCATCCGATGTGTATTAAAATAAGCTGCTAGTGAAATTGCACATTGCATCATATAGAGCCACTCATCGTGATTCATATAAGTTGGAATGATTTTGTTTTCAAGAATTTCATATATCGCATTCGAGTCAATATCCCAATCATTTGAAACTCCGGGATCATCGGGATTTGAATCATCGGGACCAATCGCCCAGCCAGCTAAATGATTCATTTTATAACCCTCTAACCACCACCCATCTTGGACTGATAAATTCAATACTCCATTAAGTGCGGCTTTCATTCCACTTGTGCCACTTGCTTCACGGTATCTATTAGGAGTATTTAACCAAACATCTACTCCTGACGCAAGCATGTGAGCGAGATCCATATTGTAATTCTCCATCATTACAACCTTCACTCCATAATTATCGTATAGATATTCGCCGGATTCGTGGATTTTTTTGATATAATCCTTGCCCATTTGATCTTTCGGATGTGCTTTTCCTGCAAAAATAAATTGGAGATGGTCTTTTGCTATTTTTCCCAATCTATCAATATCATGGAATATAAGAATTGCTCGTTTGTATGATGCGAAACGCCTTGCAAATCCAATAGTTGTCAGTTCTTCGTCTAATAAGTTCCAACTGTTCCCTTTCTGATAATTAATTAAACTAAATTTGTTTTCAATATGGCTATCGAATATTTCCAATGGATCTAACTCAATTGCGTTAGTTAACACAATAGGATTGGCTCGCCAGTTTGGCCATTTTCGACCGAACATTTTCCGGAAAGGTTTGGAGACCCAGAAAGGCAAGTGTATTCCATTAGTAATGTAGTCAATTTCATATTGAGGGAACATTTTTCTTGATATATCTCCATGTTTTCGAGCTACAGCATTTCGGTATCTTGAAAGAGCCATCCCTAAAAAAGTCATGTTAAAATCTCCATTATCATCTGCGAGTTTTCGAATTTCTTTTGGCATCCTATTTCCAAAGACTTTATCAACTAAACTTTGTTTAAAGCGATCGTGACCCGCCGGTACAGGAGTATGGGTTGTAAATGCTACTTTTTCTTTTACTTTTTCAATACTTCCTAATTCATTATATAATTCTAGAGTAGAAAAAGAACCATGACCTTCATTAAGATGATAGGTTTCAATATTATTATACTCCAAGGATCTTAAAAGCTTAACTCCTCCAATTCCTAAAATCATCTCTTGGACTATTCGATTCCAGCGACTTGTACTATCGTACAAAGAACCTGTCATTTTTTTCATCCACTCTTCATTACCGTCAACATCTGTAGTTAGTAGGTAAATAGGAAGCACGTGACCAGATTGACCTATTACACGATAGAGCCACGCACTAACCTGGACATCTTTATTTTCTATCTTTATTATAATTGGCTTTTCGACTCTTTCAAACTCATAATAGAAGTTCCACGCAATTTCTTTTTCTTTCTGTTCTCCATATTCATTAAAAAACTGATAAAAGTATCCAGAACTATAGCATAAACAAATCCCAACCATAGGAATCTCTAAATCCGCAGCAGACCTTACAGTGTCACCCGATAATACTCCTAACCCCCCAGAGTAAGTAGGAATGTTACTATCAATCGCAATTTCCATGGAAATATATGCTACAGTAGTACTTGATTTTAAATCATCATCAATTTCCATTTTAGTTCCACATTTCAAAATTATTATTGATATTTCGATTTTTATATAATATTTTTAAAATCCATAGTTTAAAATCTTATCCTAATAAATAATTGAAATATCAATTCCCTTAGAAAATCATATATTATTTCAAGATAAGAGATTTTATTGAAAATCCACTCAAAACTGCTTATAATATATGCAAAAAAACAGGGTTAAGGAGAGATACAGTTCAAGATATAATTAATGAAATAAAAAAAAATGGTAATTAAATTTTTAGATTATTAAAGCATCACCGTTTTCTTGTAATATTTCGACTCTGATACTTGGATCCTTTTTCTCGAGTAATTCTCTGAATTTGCTTAGATCTTTACCCCAATTTTGCCTTTACACATTAATTACGTGTAAATTATGCATTGGAATAGCAATTTCAGGTTTTACGTCTACAATGGAATCAGTAGCTTCGTCAAAATCCATTGTATATGTTCCACCACATGGCATCATAGCAACAGTTATGTTTCTCTTAGCTAAATCTTTCATTTCAGGGATTCTTTCAGTATCACCAGCATGGTATACACTCTTGCCTTCCGTTGTTACTATTACTCCTGCCCATTCATTACGTTTAGGATGATTTGGCTTCACAATATTATAGGCGGGAACTAATTCAATTGAAAGGTCTTTATAGTCGAATGAATGTCCTAATTTCAAGGGTGTGCCATCAAATTTTTGTAAACTGCTGGCAATACTCTCAGGACCTATGACAACCGTATCATCTCTCATAAGTTGTTGTATACTACTTGAATCGAAATGATCCCCGTGAGAATGTGTCGAAACAATTATGTCTGCTTTCTCTGCTCCTTTTTTAATTTGGTAAGGATCAAGGTATATAATTCTCCCGCTAGGCGTTTTAATTTTAAATGCTGCATGACCTAGCCACGTAATTTGCATGTAATTTCCACCTCTTAATTAATTTTTAGACAAGATTATAATTTATTATAATGATACTATACCTTAAAATAATAATGCATATGGTAAGATACAAACTGAAGATTAACTAAAATTTTTCTAGAAAAACTTATTATTCTTCCTCAAATTCCCATTCGGGGCTTTCAAGAGGAATTTTTTTAGTGATTCCGTAATTATCTTCCTTAGTTATATCGAGATCTTTAAATTTTTCTAAGGATAATTTGTCCATAAAATTAGGAATTTCAGTTATAAAATGTGGTTTAGTAATAAGATTAGGAGGATGTGACCTAGATTTTTTAGATGTTATTTCTTCTATTAATTTTTTTTCAAGGTTTATGATTTTCTTTGAAATAAAATTATCAGCGTTAAGAAAATTAATCTTTTTTACACTAGGACTTTTTAATGGCATACTAGATCTTATTATTCGGCAAGTTGGACAATTTGTTTCATCCAAACCGTGAATACAGGTCATTTTTTTCTTTTATTTTTTTTTTTTTAAAGTTCTAAGTATTTCGAATTATTAGGATCATATAATTTTTATTATTATAATTTTTAGATACTTTTTTAACACGCACTTCTTTAATGAATTAAAATGTTGATAAGAGGAGTTTTTTTTGATCTCTATGGTACAATATTAATACCAAAAAATAGCAAAAAAGCATGGGATAACTGGCTTTTAACCTTTTATACACTTATGAGAGATAATGGTCTAACATTATCAAGAAAAAAATTTGCAGATATATGTAGTGGATTTTTTTCAAGAGAAGAACCTGCAGAGTGCGATAAAAAACTAACAATTTATGAGAATAGGATTAGGAGTTTTGCAATGGATTTAAAATTGGATCTTAATACTAATGAGATCAAAAAAATTGCTAATAGATGCGTTACTTCTTGGCATAAGTATGTAGAAATTGATCCAGATGCAATTCCGTTATTAAATTTTTTAAAAAATAAGAAAAATCTTGCACTAATAACTAATTTTGATCATCCCCCTTTTCTTTACTCAATTCTATCTAAATATAAGCTCATTAAATATTTTGAATTTATAGCCATTTCGGGAGAAATTGGTGTTAAAAAGCCTGATCCACAGATCTTTAATATTACTCTTGAAAAGGTAAAATTAAAACCTCTGGAGGTTGTTTTTATCGGGGATAGTAAAGAGGATATTGAGGGGGCTATTAATGCTTGTATTGAGCCTATATTAATTCAACATCGAAGCTTAAAGAAAAGAATGATAGGAAATGATTATTTCTCAAAAAAAAAAGTCAAAGAAAAAAAAATAATCTACCATAATTCAAAAATGATACCTTTTAAGACTATTTCGCGGTTAAGAGAATTATATCAAATACTCAATTTACAATTCATTTCTTAATTCAATAGAATGTGTCTATATAACTTGATGAATGTTATTTTTTATAAACTTTATAAATTTAAGCTAATTTTACTTAATGTTCAATCATAAAATATACTTTTATCCAATAAAAACAATTTAAATGTGAAAAAGATGTCAGAATGGCAAGTAGATGAAAATAAAGCATGGTTTATGAAATGGTGGCCCCAAAAAACACCAAAAAACCAACTGTTCGAAAATATTTCATTAGGAGAGTTTTTTGAGAGGCAGAGAAAAAAGTATGCTGATGAAAAGCTAATGTGGTTTATAGAATCATGGATGACTTACGAGGAAACAGGAAAAGCTATAGATTCTTTAGCAACTTCACTCCATAAATTGGGAATTAAGAAGGACGATGTTGTGGCTTTCTTAATGCCAAATTGTTTTCAATATGTTATTTGTTTTTACGCAACCGTAAAATTAGGAGCAATTGCTACAGGTATAAACCCTACTTACAAACCATTAGAGGTATTGCATCAACTCAAAATGACAAATTCAAAAGTTTTAATTACCTTAGATGCGTTATACGGAGAATTAGCACGCCCAATCATTAATAAGACTAATGTTGAAATGGTGATTTACACAAATATAGCTGATTTAGCTTCAGGGTTATCAGGATTAAAGAAAACTTTAGGAAAATTGATTGGTAAAATTCCAAAAGGAAAAGTTGATTTTCCAAGTGCTATTAACTTTTTAGATCTTCTTAATGCCGAACCAGATCTTCCAAAAGTAAAATTTGATCCCACTGAGCAAACAGCGACATATATTATGACTGGTGGTACAACGGGAATTCCTAAATCAACAGTTTTAACGCACTTTAATTTAGTATCTAATGCGATTCAATGTGTATTATGGGTAGGTGGTGAAGATCCTGGAGTAGGTGATATTGGGGCAATACCATTGTATCATTCCTTTGCGATGACAGCAGTTATGAATGTAGCAATAGGCTTGGGAGGTTGGATGATGCTTTTTCCAAGACCCCCGCCAACAGAAGATTTCTTAAAAGAAATTACGCATATTGATGCCCCAAAAGGTCTCTTTTATGCGGGTGCTGAAATATTATTCAAGAGAATCGCGGATTTTCCAAATTTAGAAAAGTTCCCGAATGTAATGGGTAGATTAAGACTTTGTATTTCAGGTGCTGGACCTTTACATGCTCCTGTACAAAAAGCGTTCCAAGAAAATACCCGCGGAAAAATTGTAGAAGGATATGGACTTTCAGAAGCAAGTCCTGTAGTAAGTGCGGGGAATTTATTCGGTGAGAGCCCCATTGGAACTATTGGGATGCCCCTGACAGGTACTGATTGGGGAATTTTTGATTCGAATGATTTTGAAAAAGGGCCAATAGCGAATGGCTCAGCAGGGTCAAAATATGGAGAAGATAATACAGGTGAAATTTGTGTTTGCGGTCCACAAGTTATGAAAGGATATTTAAACCAACCTGTAGAAACAGCAGACACAATAAAAAAATGGGATGGTCGCTTATGGCTTTTAACTGGTGATATCGGATTTATGAATGAAGATGGAACAATAGCTATTAGAGATAGAAAGAAGCAATTAATCAAAGTTGCTGGTCATTCAGTCTTTCCCGCAGAAGTTGAAAGCTTACTTATGAGTCATGAGGCAGTTTCAGAAGCTGCCGTTGCTGGTTTGCCTGATCCGAAGGGAAAAGTTGGTGAAATCACAAAAGCATGGGTTTCTCTAAGACCTGAATATCAAGGCAAAATTACTGGAGAAGAATTAATAGCATGGACAGAAAAGAATATGACAAAATGGAAATGTCCTGCTATGATTGATATAATTGATGAAATTCCTAAAAGTATCATGGGGAAGGTCCAGAGACGTGTTTTACAAGAAGCCGACCCATTGTATAAAAAATAATTCTTTTTTTTTACTTTTTTATTGAAATCTTAGTATTTTCATAAAGTTTTGATATAATATTTAATTAAACTTTTCATGGATAGCACCACTACTGATCACTCATTTAAAAGTTATTTGTTTTTCTGGGGGGGTCAATTATTTTCCATATTAGGGTCCTCTATTATACGGTTTGTTATCGTTGTGTGGATAGCTTTAGAAACCTTAAGCCCAATTTACGTTTCTATTGCTTATTTCGTAGGTGCCATTCCAATGGTTATTATACCTCCCCTCTTAGGAGTGTTTATTGATAGATGGAACAGAAAGCTTACTATCGCATTAACAGATTCACTCCAAGCTTTTGTAACTTTCATGATGATTTTATTCTTTTTTACTGGCATTGCTAATTTTTGGCTTATTATTTTATTGAATGTTTTTCGAGGGATATGTCAAGCTATTCATTTTCCAGCCGTAAATGCTATAATTCCAATAATGATTCCAAAGAAAAATTTAAGTAGAATGAATGCGATTAATTATTTCTTCACTGGGATTATACAAATCATTGGCCCTCTAGTAGGAGGTTTTTTATTAGCGTTTCTTGATATCGAACTTATACTGTGGATTGACATTTTCACTTTTTTTATAGCAATTATTCCATTAGTTCTAACCACTATCCCCTCAATCACAACAAATTCTAACCAGAAAGAAAAAGGTTCATATTTTAAAGATTTCAAACATAGTTTAAAAATTTTAAAGTCTGTAAAAAGTTTTCTTATACTAATAATTTTTATCTCGGTTATTAATCTCTTAAACATGCCATTTACGACTCAAATGTCATTATTCGTTTTTATTTATCACTTCGGTGGAAAATTAGATTATGCTTTTGTAATAGCATTCTTGCAAATTGGAATTGTTATAGGTGCGTTAATTGCTTTTACTAAAAAACATTGGAAACATAAGGAATTAATCATTTTGTTTTCTGTATTTATTGGAATTTCTGGATATTCGATTACAACATTTACTCCAACAGGAAATTTTATTTTAATGGGCATTGGAGCAATGATTCACGCAGCTATGATTCCTCTAGCAAACACTATGTTTCTTACAATCCTCCAAACAAAAATACATCCAGAAATGCAGGGTAGAGTTTTTTCAATTGTCGCTAGCATTGCTGCTGCTGTTACTCCACTTGGCATGATAATTTCTGGGCCACTAGCAGAATTACTTGGAATTCCGGTATTATTTATGATAGCATTATTTTTACAAACTTACTGTGTGTTAGTAACTTGGTTTCTAACTGATCTAAGACGAATTATCCGTGAAGAATCAAAACTTGGAGAGAGAGAACAATTAGAAGAAGAAATAAAACTAAGACCTGAGCAAGTTGAATTATAATTATAAATTATTTAATTAGATGTAAATACATTTTAATTTTTGTTTTAATTCCTTACAAATAACTAAAAAGATTATTTATGCATTTATCTTATTCTTACGATGACTAAAGCTATAATTCTATCTGGAGGTTGGGGAACTCGTTTACGTCCTTTAACTTGTACTATACCTAAAACCTTAATTCCAGTAGTAAATAAGCCTGTGATTGAACGCCAGATATTATTATTAAAATCTGCAGGGATAAATGAAATTATTTTAGCTGTTAGTGTGATGTCGGATATTTTAAGAAATTATTTTGGAAATGGTGAGAAGTTAGGACTCAATATTCACTATACTGATGAAGAAAATCCATTAGGAACAGCAGGGGCAATTAAATTAGCTGAAGATTTTCTAAAAGATGACAATTTTTTTATGTTGAATGGAGATGTTATATTAAATTTTAACTTTAAAGAAATGATTAAAGCTCATGAGCATTATAAAGGAAAAGGTTTAATTGCTAGTAAAGTATTAGATGATCCCTCAAGGTATGGTGTTTTAATAGTAAATGAAGAGGATAATAAAATCTTAAAATTTCTTGAAAAATCTGAATATATCCCTCCAAATGGAAAATCAATTCCGATGCCTATTAATGCGGGTGTTTATCTTTTAGATCCCGAAATTTTCCAATACATTGATCCTAGAAAGAAAGTATCAATAGAAAGGGAGGTTTTCCCTATTCTTGCGAGAGAAGAAAAATTATACCACTACTCAATACCGGGTATTTGGAAGGATATTGGTAAACCTGAAGAATTATTAGAAGGAAATATTCTACTCATGAACGATTTATTGAAAAATCAAAAGGAAATAAAAGAGAATTTAATCGATGAGAATCTGGACATAGAAGGTAAAACCACAATATATCCTCCTGTTACTATTGGAGAAAATGTCGTCATTAGAAAGAATTGTAAAATAGGACCAAATGTAATAATTGGTGACAATGTCTATATAGGAACAAACACAGAAATTAAAGAAGCTTTAATTTATAATGAGGCTTACATTTCAGAGAATGTTAAATGTGAAAAAACAATAATAGCGGATAGCTGTTTACTTCGTGATGGAGTTCAATTAATTGGAAATAATAATAATTTGGTAATTCTTTCATCTTTTGTGGAAGTTTTAGATAATGTGAAGTTAATTGCTCCCTCTACTTCTTCGTTAACAGTATGTCATCATGATGTGGTGAGATTAGATGTATCCTAATTATATCTCTTCGCGAAGTTTAATAATTTTTTTCTTTAGTTTCTTAATCCGAGAATCAGAAATGTTATAAATTAGAAAACTTTCGAGTATCTTTAATGCTTTTTGGTAGTGTTGAATACTATTAATATAATCACCGCTCTTTTCAGCATTTTCTCCTGCCTTCAAAGTAAAGTCCAGCTCTATTTGTTTAACTTGTTTATCTAACTCAAGTAACATTTTTGAAATTCTATCGATTTCGGTTTTCAAATTGAATTCCCTAGCGATGAATAACGCTTTTTTATATTCTTTTTCACCTATTTGGTATGCTAAAGATTTCTCGGCGGTTTTACCTTTTTTCATTAATTCTTTTATTAATTTGATTGCTGAAACATCATCCATTTCTTCGACTTTCTCCTTAAGGCTTTCAAAATCTGAATCTGTAATAATTATTGAAGATATAGGCTTGTATTTAGCAACTTTTTCATCATGAGCCTCTTGACTCATTTCGATATTACTCACAGCTGCTTCTAGATTTGTAGGTATTATAATTTTATTTACAACTAACTGATATATCTGATATAAAATAACATTTGCATCCAAGTCAACGATTTTTTTTACTCGATTCAATAAATTATTTATAAAAAAGAATTGTTTTGTATTTAGTATCTCTTTAACGAGATTAAATATAGCTTTTTGAATTTGAATTTGATTAATATTCTCCAAATCTCTTGGAGCAATTGAATGAGCGAGAACCATAGGGAAAACCAGCTTAATTTCAAATGAATCAACTATATAGTCTATCATATTCTTAAAGAAAAACATTCCAGCATTTCTAAAATTAAGAAGCTCTTGATTAAATATTTCTTCAAATTCAGGTATGAAGTCGATAACCTGGGTTCTCATATTATCAGAGGCTTGGTGATCAAGCATTAAACATAATCTAACAAATTCTCCATCCCTCAGGAGGATATTGAAGTTTTGATATTGAAATTCATAAAATTTATGATTTCTTGATGAATATAGATTTTTATTAATTCCTTTTTGGGATTCAGAGAATGTTATATTCGCTTGAATGAATCCACTCAACAAATCTGCATTAATTTCTTCTCCCGAAACAGGATAATTCAATAGAGTTAACCCTGATTCTTTATCCATAATTATGACATGCCTTATATTTAATACATCTAAAAAAATGCGCCATATTAATTCTCTTTCCATCTGAAGGCGACGTTCATAAGAATCAACTTCAAATACTGCAAGATTAGAATCGATTTCAAATCCAAGTTGTTTTAATTTATTTTTAATACATGTCATACAAGAATTTGGGTATTTTGAACATTTTTCCTTAATTTTTCCACAATTAAATCCTAAATGATCAATTTCAAAGTAAACCATGAGAGGTTTCAGCAGCGTTATATTTTTTTTTGTAAAATTAGATGACTGTCTTTAATTGCTGTAACTAAATTAAATCTTATTTTTATTTGGTTTAACATACCTTAACGATCATATAAATTTTTAGGAGGAAGCTATCATTTGTTTTGTACACTTCATATTTATAAAGACTTAACGTAAATTTAATAATCTAAGAAAATTAAGCTATTAGTATAAAATCAATAAATAATTGTTGTTTTAAATTGCCAGATTTCCAAATTAATGATGAATGGATATTAAACCGAATATCTTCTCAAAGTAATAGCTTTTCTCAATGGTTAGGTAATATTTTACAAACAGTTGAAAAATCATTAGAGGACGCTCCACCAGAAGTTGCTGAGGAATTTAAAAAAAGTAAAGATTTGTATTCACTTCAAAATCTAGATAAAGACCTAGCCATAGCAGAAAAAGAACTTGCAAAATTAGGAGGAATGGGAAAAATGTTCTCAGGTTTTGGATTTAAAATACTTGATAAAATCAAGAACCCGATTCAGAAAACAATTCAACAATCTCTTAAAGGTATGGAAGGTTTGGATTTAATTCCTGAATTAGATTTTCTAACCGGTAAAAAAAAGGATTTATCTACAGCTCTTTATGATGTTTCTAAAGAGAGAGGCATTGAATCAGATGGATTATTATATTTAATCCGAGCGCTACCTGACCTTGAAGCTTTCCTTTATAGTACGAGCGTTAAAAAATATTATAGAGACCATACTGAGCATGCTCTTCGAGTGGCAGTATTAGGCGATTTTCTTTTAGAACAAGATTTAGGGCAAGGATCTCTTGAAGGTCTAATTTCTGAATTAACTGAGTTAGATAAGAAGTTATTAAAGGATAAATTTTGGTGGATTGTCGGACTGCTTCATGATATTGGATATCCATTAGGAAAAATGACAACTGCTGTGAATTATTCACTTATTAACCAAATTTTAAAATGCTATCCTACAATTGATTTGGAATTTATTCCTTTTGAGATTAATTTAGCCTGGAAAGGAGACCAAGAAGATTATCTAAAGATTATTGAAGAAGGACTTTCCAAAGAAGCTCGGGCATTAATTAGAGAAGGAGCCGGATATAATCTTCCAAAAATGTCTGCCCAAGGTCCTAGAATTTACCTAAATCAACCAGAAGGTCATCCTGAATACAACTATAAAAGTTTAGTACAACTTGATCACGGTGTAATTTCAGCACTTTCTCTTTTACGGGGGCTTGGAACACCCCAAGAAATTATGGATAACGACGAAAATATAGGATACATATTAGCATCAAGAGCAATGGCATTACATAATTTTAAAGCCCAACTCAAAGACTATGTGTTTGAAGAGCAACCATTGGCATTCTATTTAATGTTAATAGATGAATTACAAGAGTGGGGAAGGCCTATTCCAATCCAAATACGTGACACATATTTTACAACTGAATTACAAAAAGTAACGCTATTAGATGAATTAATACTAAATTTAGATGAATTTTCTTGGCTAATGCAGTTTAAAAATCAACAAGCTAAAGAACTCATGGAATTTAATTTCAGTTTATTTTCAAGAGAGAAGAAAAAAACATTTGGAAGGCTAGATAGTGGAGAGAAGTTTCCCAAAACCACGATTAACCTTCAAGATATTGAAATTAAGAAAGACAAAAAGGAAAAGAAGGAAAAAATCATAGCACATGATACTATAATTATCTGAGTTGATTTGAAAGTATGGAAGAGTTAAAATCAAATGGTTTGAAGATCTTTAATGCCATATTCGAACGGAAAAAATTAGTCGAAATTGATGATATCGAATATCCTATTAAGAAGTTCTCAAATGGTGTTCGATATGTAGATCTTTTCGGATATCGCTACATTGAGCAAAATCGCAATAAAAAATCAGAGTGGGGTAAAAAAGCGAGAGAGGGCCATCAGATTATGTGGATTATTAAAGGGCGACGATATATCGCACAAATTTTTGATGGACATTATAAAGATTTAAAGAAATAATTGATTCTTTAATTATTTAAATTTTCTTTAAGTTTTTCAACTATCAATTCTAAATATGATTTTCTAATAGACTCTTGTCTTTTAATACCCAGTAATTCTAAAAATTCAAATAATACTTCTTTAGATTCTTCAAGATTTTCAGGAGAATCTAACAAAAATTCAACTTCAATAAAAAATTGGTTTAATATTGGTAGATAGTCTAATAATACTTCAATATAATAGTTTTTAAATTCAAACTCATGCAATTCTCTTTCTTTATTCACTGTAATGATTTCCTGAAAGCCCAATTCTTGTAACAATGTTCTCATTTTTTTAAAATCATCGATCTTAACTTCAATTTCTTTCCGAGTTTTTGTAGATATATCTATTTTTTTGCCTTTATATGTAAGATAGTAATTGATATTTTGGCCTTTAGCTTTATTATTTTTATTAAATTCAATAGATTTTCTCAACCTTAAAGCTTCATCAGTTTTTTTAAAATTTCTTAATCCTTTTGGCATGTTAAAATAAGTATCTTCATGAAAAAGTGAAACTTTATAAATCCCATTGTTTTCCTCAAACTTTTTTAAAATTAGATCAAGATCTGAAATATTTACTTTAATTTCTACTTCAATCATCGGAGTGATTTACTCTTAATAACAATTATAATATATTATTTTTTATTAGTATTAATATATTGAAATCGAGTTGTCATCTCAATTTCGCAATTACAAAAATCTGCTAAAAAACTTGCTGGGGAATATAGTTATCTACCTTATATGGTAGAAAGATATTTTCAATTCCTAGGCTTAGATGGAACAGTAGACTTATTAAAAGCAAATGAAATCCCTTTAGCACCATCCATCCGAGTTAATACTCTCAAAATATCACCCTTAGATTTAAGACAAAGATTAGAAATAAAAGGTTTTAAGTTTGAGCCAATTAAATGGATTCCATATGGATTTAAAGTGCTCAAAGAATCTTATAACTTGGGTTCATCTCATGAATTTCTTCAAGGTTATTATTATTTGCAAAATGCAGCTTCAATGCTTTCAGCAGTCATTCTCGATCCTAAACCTACTGATACTGTAATTGATATGTGTGCAGCTCCAGGAAGTAAATCTACACACTTATCCCAACTTATGGCTAATGAAGGGACATTGATTTTAATAGACAGGAATAAAAATCGAATCCCTGCTTTAGAAATTAATCTTCGCAGATTAGGAGTCATGAATTCAATTGTTCTTAATATGGACGCAATAAAACTATCAAAGTTAAATATTAAAGTAGATAAAATTTTGCTAGATGCTCCATGTACAGGAGAAGGATTGATAAGACAAGATCCTCTTCGAAAAAGAAGTAAAAAGAAGGCAGATATTGAAAAAATGGCATTAATCCAGAGAAAATTATTAAATGCAGGTTTGAATGCATTAAAACCTGGAGGAACGTTGTTGTATTGTACTTGTTCAATTGCACCTGAAGAAAATGAGCTAGTTGTAAATGATATATTAAAAAATTTAAAAAAATTTAAGATAATTGATATTTCTAAGAAATATGGTGTGAAAGGACTAACGAAGGTTTTTGGAATGAAGTTATTGGAAGACTTGCATTTCTCACAAAGATTGTATCCTCATATACATGACACTATTGGATTTTACTTCTGCCTTATAAAAAAAGTGTAGATTTTTAGTCTATATAGATTTATAGGGAAAATTATCATTGACTTTTCCTTAAATAATATCCTTTATCAACTAAATTTATCGCAACTATATCATTAGATTTAATATTTTTAAAATCCTCATAATTTATCTTAGATTTTCCTATAGCTAAAAATTCTTTTTTGTTATTAAAAATAAAAAAGAGAGAATCCTTGTTAAATCTTTGAGGCATTTCATCAATCATCTTTTTTACGATTCGATTACCATATAACACAGATTTTTCTCCTTCAACTGTCAAATAAAGTTTCTGCTCTTCAGAAATCCAATTATGGCTAATAAGAAATTCTGCTGCTTCTAAGCTTAACATAAATTCCCCTTTTTTTATGAATCCAAAATATATCCCAGCAGAAATTATATTAGTTTTTACATTTTTGCTATCAAAATTATTGACAATAGCTAACGGAATTAAGTATATTGATGGAAATACCTTTTCAACCAAATTATTAAATGAGATGTATAACAGATAGTTATTTTCTTCTAAAAGTTTGAACATTTTAGACGAAACTTTATATAGTGAATTCGAAATGATTTTTTTCTCGTTTTCATTCACTTCTCTAAAATTGGCGATTTCACTCATGTAATAAAAAAAATAGAAATAAGATAATTATTTTATAATAAACATTAGACTATTTATATAAATTAGCTTAAGATTGATAACAATATGGGAATACGAAAGATTGAAGATGAGATAGATTTAAAGGAAGCAATGAAAAAAAAGGCTGCTGAACTAAAAATGAAAGATATGCAAGCTAAAGCCTCCGTTGAAAAATTTACTAAAGACCGACTTCGTGATCTAGCAAAGAAACATGGTATATTATTAGCTTTAACACCAGAGTTGAGACAAGAAATAAAAGAACTTCAGAAAAAATATAAGATACCATCTTCGAAAATCATAACTGAACAAATAACAGAGCATGATGTATTAAGAAAGTTCTCTAAAATTGATCATCAGAAATTAGGGATGTTAGCCTACCAAAGAGTGTTGATGAGCAAGGAAGAAACAGGTGGAATAATTCCTTTATCAGAAGTATTTGAACTAGTCAATACTGGAATTCTAATAGGCAACATTGAGGTGAAAGATGTTGAAAAAGCATTGAAGCTGTTAAAAAAAACGAGGGTAATAGAGGATATAACTCAATTAGATTCAGGAGCAATTATTGTTAGATTTTTTCCTATTCAATACACTGGAGATGAATCGAAAGTTGTAGATTTAGCAAAAGAGAAAGGAGTCCTTACTTTAGAAGATGTGTGCGTTAATTTAGAGTGGTCTCAAGATCGTGCACTTCGAGCTTTAGATTCGCTCGAAAAGACTGGTATTGCAAAATTCAGAGAAAATATTTTGACAGGAAAGCAATGGTACTTCCCTTCCTTATAAAAGAACGGATTCTATTACTCCAATTTGATTTTAAACGCTAATTGTCCATTTTCTAGTTTTAGAATTTTTGCCTTACGATTTTTAGCTAAAATCTTAAAAATCTCTTCCAGATCCTCCAGTGGAAGTGAACTAAAATCTTCTTGTGTTGCTTCCCTTAATTCATAAATCATTATCGGCTCGAGCTTTCCATTATCATAACACCATTTATAAATTTCTTTTGACCAAGATTCGAGTGTTTTCCAATATACTCTTAATCCTTTTTTCTCTTTTGATAGCCATTTTGCCTGATTTTGGCTGATCAATTCTTCAGCAATTTCTCTAATATATTGCTCTCGTTTAGTAAAATCAAAAAATGGTTTTTGAGAATTCAATTCTCTGATATATATAATATGAAGAACGGCAAATCTAGCGTAATCAAAAAGAACTTTTGCCCATTCAATTTTCCAAGATTCATATTCATTTTTACTTTGCTTCTTGTTAGGCATAGTATACATAAACTTCTTGCGTTCTTCTTCAAGCCAAGGATATGATTTTACTAAATTTTCATAAGCAGTTATTTTTTTTTCGATTAAACCCTTCTCACCAACAATTTCTTCTTCGAGGTTTTGTAGTTCAGCTTCAACCTGTTTAGCATGCTGGCGATATAATTTTTGGTCTATTTCACCTATTTTAGAGGATAATATATCTTCAAGTTTATCAAATTGTTCTTCTATGTAATTTAATTCAGTCGTTTTAATTTCATCTTCCTTAATAATTTGTTTCTGAGCTGCCTCGATTTCTAATTGTTCTTTCTCTTTTTTTATTTTTCTTAATCTTGAAAGCTCTTTTCGTAATTCTCCTAACTCTTTTTCTGCTCTTTCCTTAACCTCTTTAGGAACTTCTGTAGATTTTTCTCTCTGCCTTTCCATTTTAACCCTCTAAATGATTTTATATTTCCCCAAATTCTTCTGCCCAGTCGTTATATTGCTTTAATAATACTTTATTCGTCATAGGTTTGACTTTTTTGAGAGTTTTCTTAAAATCTTTTAAATTAATATCTCTAACTTTCACTTCTTTGCTCGAGTCTTCTAAAAGTCCACCCATATCTAGTTCACGCACTGGTAGCATTATTACTTCACGACATATGTTTGCTATATCCCGACCAGAGTATCCTTCAGTTCTTACTGCTAATTCTACAAAATCTTCATCACTTAGCGATGATGTTACTCCTTCTGTATGAATTTTAAAGATTCCTACCCTAGCTTTTAAATCTGGAAGGGGTACATGCACTCTTTTCTCAAATCTGCTTAGCATAGCATTATCAATATCCCAAGGGCGATTTGTGGCTCCTAAAACTAATAATGGTTTGTCGTGAGTCGACTTTAGACCTTGAATTTCACTTAAAAGCTGTGTTTTAACTCTCCTCTCACCACCGCTCTCAGCACCTTCTCCCCGTTTTGTAGTAATAGAATCTATTTCATCCATAAATATTAAACTAGGTGCTTTTAACCGGGCAACTTTAAATAACGAGCTAATTAATTTTTCACTTTCACCTAACCATTTACTTAGCAAGTCAGCGGAAGAAGCACTAAAAAATGTAGCTTTACATTCGGTAGCTGCAGCTTTTGCTAGTAAAGTCTTCCCGCATCCAGGCGGACCAAATAATAATATTCCAGACCATGGTTTTCTAGCACCAACAAATAATTCTGGCTTTGCTATTGGGAGAACTATGGCTTCTCTTAAAGCTTGTTTAACATTATCCAAACCCGCAATATCCTCCCAGTTTACTTTAGGAGATTCTGTAACAATAGTTCCCGAGATGCTATCAATAAGTTCTTGTTCTTCTGACGAAACTCCAACTTCTCCGGAATCTGCTTCAGCATCTTGGGCGTCACCGCGTCTACCAATAGGTCTTGCTCTCCTCGGCCTTACCCCACTTAAATGTGATTTTAGAATTTTTGCCCGATCAACATATTCTTCAATGTTTCTTTGACATAACATTCTCATTTGAGGATTTTTATTATATTTCATAAATTGCATCAAAATCTCAGCTGCTCTTTGATATTGATTTATAGCCTGTCTATATTTGCCTTGGTTATCAAATTTAACTGCTTCTTTTGCCGTTTGAACGGCATATTGATAAAGTTTCGAATCTACTGATGACATAATAACTAAATCAAAATAATTATTCTATTTATAGCTAATCTAATTTAGCATAAATATATTTAATAATCTTATTTGCATATATCAAATTTACTCTTTAACCTAACGAGAATAATGATTGGTCTCCAAAAAATTAAATACCCATCATAGCATTTATATATTATATAATTACTAACTAATTGATAAATATGGGTTTTCTTAAAGATATAAGTAATTGGTTATCAGGCGGAAAGCGAGGAAAGGACACCGTTCGCTCCGCAACAGTTAAATTGAAAGTTTTTAACAAACGATTAATGAGACAGACTAAAAAAATGGAGATGTCAGCAAAACTAGCAAGAGATAAGGCTGTAAATCTTCGAAAACAAGGCGACTTGCAAGGTTCTGAGTTCCACGCACGAAATTATCTCCAAGTAAAAAAACAGGCCAGAGCAATTGATCTCTTTAGAACAAACCTTGAAGGAATGGTATTTAAATTAGAACAGGCGCACGCAGTAAAAGATGTTGCCGAAGTAATGAAAGGAATTGCGACAAGTCTAGGGATGTTAAAAAATCAACTATCTATACCACAACTTACAGAATTGATGACCTCTATTGGAGTTGATATGGAAGACTTTGCTGTTACTGAGGAAATCACAACTGATGGAATAAGTGACATAATGGTCGACACAGCAGTTACAGATACTGATGTTAAGGACGTTTTAGGAGAAATAGATGCTGAAATCCAAGTAGAAATGGGTGTAGCATTACCAAGTGCTGGTTCTGATGAAAAAATAGCTGAATTAGAAAAAGAATTAAACCGTCTTAAATCGGATGAGTAATCAGTAATTCATTTCATATTAAAAAGCCTTTTTACTAAGGATCTTTTTATTTTTAATGATTATCTTATCAAAGTTAGTTTTTAATCGTTCTATTAATAATAAATTTTATCTGTAATGACTTTTCCTTTAATTGAAAATTCTATTCCTTCCATCTCCAGTAACACTCGTTTCATATTAATACCGCCTTGATATCCCCCAACTTCTCTATTTGTCTTAATTGCTCGATGACAAGGAATAACGATTGGGAAAGGATTCTTAGCAAGTGCGTTTCCAACAACTCGGGCTCCATTATTTATCCCTATATGATTTGCTATTCGTTTATAGGTACTAATATATCCTCTAGGAATCCTATATTCTGCTAAGAGTACCCTTTTTTGAATTTCTAAACATCGATTAAAATCAAGTAATTCTAAATCAAACTGTACATTTTCACCTTTAAGAAACCGCTGTATTTTCTCACCTAGTGAAGTAATGGAAGAAGAAGATTCTAGTTTTATTTGCTTGAAAGATTCTAGAGTTTTTGCTTCTGAGTTGAGTTTAGGGTCACTAAGATATATATGTTGTATTTTTAACTCGGAGCCCGTTCTATGCCATACAATAGTAAAAGAGTCAAAAGGGGAGGAAAATGTAGCGTAAAATGGATACTCCATACCTTGTCAACATAATCAATAAAATAAATATTTTTTTAATTATTTTCTCCATGAAATCATCATACTTATGAAAAAAATTGTTTGTCCCAATTTAGCCTTCTTATAGTTGTTGTTATTACTAGTACTGAAAATAATAATTTTAATTAAATTTAAAAAGATAATAAATTATTATTAATCTAATTCAATTTATTAAATTTAATTTAAATTCTAACTGGCGCGAATTGCGTTTAACTGGATAATGAATGAACAGCAAAAATCAAATAATGTAGAAGTCCCAAGCTTTTCCTTTAAAATTATTCTTGTTGGACCCGGTGCAGTTGGTAAAACGAGCTTGTTAAACAGATTTGTTCATGAACATTTTGATTTGAAATATAAATTAACAATTGGGGTTGACTTCTTAACAAAAACTCTAGAATATGAACCAAAAAAATTTGCTAAACTCCAGATATGGGATATTGGTGGCCAAGAAAGATTTAAATTCCTTCATCGTAGCTTTTATGAAGGTGCATTTGGTGCATTGGTTGTATTTGATCTTTCAAGACAACATACATTCTCAGGTATGAAAACCTGGCTTTCTGAAATGCACAGTATCTTAAATGATGAGATTCCTAGGGTAATAATTGGCAATAAATCCGATTTAATACCTGAAATTGGTCTGATAATAGACAGG
Organism: Promethearchaeota archaeon; assembly: GCA_016839915.1. Lineage (GTDB taxonomy): Archaea > Asgardarchaeota > Lokiarchaeia > Sigyniarchaeales > SOKP01 > Loki-b32. Next base: position 4,248 of record JAEOTH010000137.1, on the reverse strand, counting down.
AATGAAGTAAAAGAATTCGCAAAAAAAGAAGGCTGTTTATATATTGAAACATCAGCTAAAACTGGAGAAAATGTTGAAACTGCTTTTCTCGAACTTACTCATCACATGGTAAAAAAAATGGTGAACCTTATTAACAATGATAGAGAAAGATTTTAAAACCAAATAAGGAGAAATGAGTACGAAATCTATATTTTAAATTCAATAAAAATCCTTTCTAAGCAAAATTATTAAAAGACTATATTCTATTTTAAACTTATTCCATATATCAAAATTATATATTTATTTAGTGAAAATTATGAATTTTCCAGAATTAATTACGATCGGAAGCAATACTTTAGATATTTTAATTGATATCGATGATATTTTACGCTTTGAATTATTTGATAAAGAGATCATAAAAAAGTATACTGCTATTGAATATTCTCGTAAACTGAATGTTAAAAACATCAGATTTGTACCAGGAGGTTCAGGAGGTAATATCGCAGCAAATTGTTCTATGCTAGGATTAAAAAGTGCATATATTGGGGTTATGGGTAATGATTTTTCAGCAGAAATTTGTTTAACTGATTTGAAAAAAAGAGGTGTAGATTTATCTCAGGTAATTCAGACTGATAAAGACACTACAGCACTATCAATTATCCTAAAAACCCCATGGGGAAAAGATCGAAGCATTTTAGCATATAAAGGAGCCAATAATCTTTTAAAACCCTCAGATGTCAAAAATGAATTATTCGATAATATTAAAGCATTTGCTTGGACATCTTTAACCACTGATGATGCGTGTAAAGCTATAGAAAAATCAATTACTCTTACAAAAGACAAGGGAGGGATAGTTTTTGCAGCTCCAAGTATGTCAATTATTAAAAATGCCCCAAACTGGGCAAAAATCTTGATATCTAATTCTGACGTAGTATCTATGAATTTAGAAGAAGCACAAGAGTTTACAGGTGAAAATAAAAAAACACTAATGATAAAGAATTTCTTAGATATGGGAATAAAACTGATTTCAATGACTGATGGTCCAAATGGTTCAATTATATCAGATGGGAAGATTATAATAAATAGTGGAGTTTACAGTGCAGGAAAAGTTGAAGACACAACAGGAGCAGGTGATGCTTTCTTAGCAGGAATCTTGGTTTCTCGTTTACACAATTTTACTCTCGAAAAAACATCAAAAATGGCAACTGCGATGAGTTTTTTGGAGACCAAAGAAATTGGAGTACGAGAAGGATTACCTAACAGTATACAAGAACTCGAATCCTTTATAAGCAATAATACGATTAAACAGGTTATTTCGCAGATAATCTAAATTATATTAAAAATATATTAAAGTGGATGTTTTTTATTCCTAGTGTTCCTGCTTTAATAATCCAATTCTTGGAATTACTGATACGATGGAAGTTTCAATTAATTTAAAAAAAGAAGAATAAATTCTTTTTTATTTGTTATTTCTTAGGAATCATTAAATTTTAATTTTTTAATATATTCTTATTATTAACAATTTTGCGCTGCTAGTATAGTGGTAAGTATGCCAGGTTGCCATGAGCTATGAAAAAAGGCATTGTTCGCAATTACTTGGCGACCCGGGTTCAATTCCCGGGCGGCGCATTTTATTTGTTTAAAAAGGGGATCTAATTCTTGGAAGAAATCAAGAGATTATATGACAAATTGAATACTTCTTCAAAGGAAGAAAGAGAAGGACTCTGGAAAGTAATAATCGAAAAAAAATAGTCTTCTTTTCAATAAAAGAAGATCTGAAATGAATAAACTATTAAAAAAATAGATAATATTATAATTTATTAACCTAATATATAGGAGTCAAATATGAGTGCAGATATATCAGATAGTATTGAAAGTGGTAATTTAACGATTAAAGTTTTGACAACAAATACTGCTATTTCAACATTATTAACAGAGGAGAAATTTGAAGGAAAAATTATACAACCCCATACAAATGGAAGTAAATATTTAGCAGAACATGGTCTTGCTATGAGTATAGAAATAAAGCAAGGAGAACAAATAAGAAAATATCTTTTAGATGCAGGAGGGCCTAGGAATTCTATAATTATGAACGCAGAAGCTATGAGCATAGATTTCAAGGACTATAACAAATTAATTTTAAGTCATGGCCATGTAGATCATTATGGTGGTTTAATGAATGTCCTCCCTAAATTAAAAGAAGGCACTGAATTAATCCTAACACCTAATTCCTATAATCAAAACATGATCTTAGTTCCAAAATCAGGTCAAGCATTTTATTCACCTGAAGTTTTAACAGAAAAGTTCCGTGATTTACAGAAAGAAAAGAAGTTTATTTACAATTTCAAATTGCCTTCAATGAACAAATCTATAATTGAAAATTTAGTTAATCAAAATAATCTAAAAATTATAGAGACAAATAAACCAATAAAATTAACATCAGGAATTACTACAAGTGGAGAAATTGAAATATTTGATGAAAAAGAACTTACCAAAGGGTTTTACTTAATGAAAAGTAGAAAAGAATTTGAAAAAAATACGTTTAGAGACGAAATATCAATCTATATTAATGTTAAGGATAAAGGACTTGTAGTAATTACGGGATGTGGACACACAGGGATAGTAAATATCATAAAACATGGGCAAAAATTAACTGGGATTAACAAAATTTATGCTGTAATTGGTGGATTTCATAAAGAATGGGAAAAAACTGAAGATATTGAAGACTCAGTTCGTTTTATCGAAGAATTGAATCCAGAAATTACTTGTGGAATGCACTGTACTGGCTTTGAGTTTAACAAAATAATGTCTAGACACCCATCTCATTCTTCTGGAATAGTAGGAACTGAATTTCATCTATAAATTGATTTAGTTTTATGATTTATTTTAATTAATAAATATCAAGATTTTATCATAGATTTTGATCAATCTGACCAAAAATCTTTTGCTAAACTTCGTCGCTTTTTCCAAAGTTCATCCTTTTTAGAAAATCCTATTACACCTGCACCCTTATCTGCATCTTTAATCTGCCACAATCCACTAACAGCCCCACTTAATGCACCAGACAAAACTTCAAATCCTTGTGCAGTATATAAATCAGATTCAACTCCGCGATTTATTATAAATTTTAATTGTCGCATCCCTTGTTGATTCTTCGAACTTAATACTTCTAGCAATTTTTCGACTTCTGAATCAAGTTTATCATTAGAAACAACACGATTCCATAAATTCCACTCAACAGCTCTTTTTGCTGAATGCAAGGCACCTATTAAATTTATTTCCTTAGCTCGGCGCCTACCTATCAGACGTGATAAGCGTGTAGTGCCTCCCCAACCGGGAGTGATACCAACATCAACTTCGGGCATACCCCATTTAGCTCTCTCTGTAGCAATAACAAAATCACATACCATTGTAATTTCCAATCCGCCTCCAACAGCATAACCATCAACAGCGGCGATAGTAATTTTATCCAATTCTTCTAATTGATTTGCCATATTTTGATAGTACCGGCAACGACGAGTGATATCATTCGCATCACCCCATTTCAACATTTCCTTAATATCATCTCCAACACTGAAATTATTCTCAGCGCCTTTTATAACAAGAAATTTTATGCTTGTTGACTTGCGGACTTTTTCAATAGCATATACGATCTCATCTGAAAGCTGCATGCTTAGTGCATTCAATACTTTTGGTCTATTGAGAGTTATCCAGGCCGTTTTTTCTTTTTCTTCATATATTAGTTGTTCAAATTTCATAAATTTAGTTTCAATAATATCGTTATTAAAGTTTCTTTATATGGATACAATTTTAAAGTGATAATTTTCAATATTATTGAGGAATTCTCTTGGTACATATAAAACAACGTGAAAGGTCTGTTTCACGAAGAATTTTATTGATTTTTGAAAAAATCTGGCTTTTTTGGGAATTTTGATTTTAATTCAACAGATCTTTCTAGAACTTTAAAAAATATTGCCAATTCTTCCTGGGAAAATTCATTTTTCATCATCTGCATGCCAAATATTCGGTTTTGCAGAAATTTCTGATATAAGCCCCTCCCTTCTTCAGTTAAAATTAATTTGACAAGCCGGCGATCACTCTCATCATTAATACGGTCAACAAATCCTAAATTAACCAATTTTTCAATTCTCCTAGTAGCAGCACTAGGTATTAATGTTAGAAATTCTTTCAAATCAGACATCGAACAATTAGGGTGCTTTCCGATAAAATTTAAAAGAAATATGCCAGTTCCGATATGTTTTCCTTGGT
>JAEOTH010000136.1 GCA_016839915.1 Promethearchaeota archaeon | reverse complement strand
TCGGACTCAAGAATTTGCATGTTTCGAATACCACGAAGAGACTTCTTTGCTTCATCGTAACAGTTCCTAACAGCATCAGCCCAATTCTTGTCAGAGGTTCCAACTAACTGAATACTTTTATAAACAGTCATATCATATCACTCTCAAATTTTTGTATTTTTTTATTTAGATTGTGATCTTTATATGTTCAAGATTAATATTTAAATATTACTCAAAACAAGTAGCTTTTTATCTTGTAAGATAATTTGAAAAGTAAAAAAAAAAATAAAATTTCTCCAAAATATTGTATTTTAAGATTTTAGGCATCCATATTCTCTAAGATGGTTGCTACACCCTGTCCGCCACCAACACAGGCATTTGCAACGCCATATTTAGCCTTCTTATCTTTTAAGATACGGGCTAGAGTACCTGGCAGTCTAATCATTGTTGCACCTAATGGATGTCCGATTGCGGTAGAACCGCCCATAACATTAACTTTTTCTTCAGGTATATTAAAAGCTTTCATGCAGTTTAAAGCTACAATTGTAAATGCTTCATTTATTTCCCAATAATCAATATCTTCCGCGGTTAAACCTGCATATTTTAATGCTTTTTCAGTCGCCGGTACTGGTCCGCGCCCCATTACGGTTGGGTCTACTGCTGCCCATCCAATTGATATAATTTTTGCTAATGGCTCGATTCCTCTTTTCTTTGCTTCCTCAGCTTCCATAACTAGGCACGTAGTAGCTCCCGCATTCAGAGGTGAAGAATTCCCCGCAGTGATTACACCTTCTGTTGTACCTTCTCTTTCTTTATAGCCTGCTCTACCGCCATTCTTTTTTAAGAAGAAAGGTTTTGATAATCTTCTTAATCCAGCTACACTTTCTAGTGTGGATTTTCTAGCAGCCATATCTCGGTCTATCATCATTGGTTCTTCAACATTACCTTCAGTATGTCCTTCAATAGGGATAATTTCACCTTTAAACCATCCCGCTTCATGACTAGCTACTGTTAAATTATGAGCTCTCACTCCAAATTTATCTAAATCCTCTTTAGTAAAGGCAGGTATTTCTTCTTCATAAAGTTTTTGCGCTGTTTGGAGCATGTTAATCGTGGTGAGCAAATCATATTGAGGTCTATACCACTCACTTTTCTTGTTAATCATTTTTAAATTTGGGCGAACATGATCATTTTGCATATCTACACGAGTCATATGTTCTACACCGCCAGCTAAACATGTTTTGCTATGACCAGTCATTATTTCCATAATTCCTACATGCATTCCACTGCCTGCGGAACCGCACTGCCTATCAACGAACATAGCTGGTATTTCTACAGGAAATTCTGCCAAAAATAGAGGAAGTCTACCACCGTACGTCCAATTTTCATACACTCCCATTGCAGTACCCACTGTGAACTCATCAATATCCTTTTTCTCAATTCCTTTATCTGCTAGTTTTTGATCAAAGAACTTCACCAATAATTTACCCAGAAGCTCATCACTTCTAATTTCACCAAAAACATCTCTTTCTGGTTGTTTTGGTCTAGAACGAGAAAATGCTGTTCGAGCGTAATCAATTAACCATACTTCTTTTAATTCCATTTTTTAATATCACCAATTTTAAGATAATTTTTGATCTATAAATTACACTATACTATTTTGAAGTGTAAAAAAATATTAAAGTTTTTGATAAAGAGAAGGTGTTTTTTCAAGAGTAATGTGTTTATTTTCGAAAATTTAAGTAAAAATATTAAGATACTTATAGAATTATTTTTATTTAGAGAAATTTTAGATAAATTATGTCTCTTATATCGATAATTGCTGGAAGCACTTCAGATGAGGAAATCTATAAAAAAGCTGAAAACGTATTAAAAGAAAATAATATTAAATATGACCTTCAAATAATATCTGCTCATCGTAATCCAGAGAAATTAGATGAATATTTAAAAACTTGTGAGTCTTTAATATATATTGCTATTGCGGGTCTTTCAGCAGCCTTGCCCGGTGTGATTGCTTCAAAAACAGATAAACCCGTCATAGGAGTTCCAGTAAATGCTAAGTTAGGGGGGTTGGATGCATTGTTGTCAATAGTCCAAATGCCTCCAGGAGTTCCTGTTGCCTGTGTTGGAATTGATAGGGGAGACAATGCCGCCTTATTAGCGATTAGAATCTTAAATTTGTTAAAGAAGTAAACTATTCGTGAAACCAATGACTGAAAATTTAATTGAGTTAGGAAAGAAGAATGCAGCTATAAAAGCCGTAGAAGAAAATGTTAAAAAGAATATGATTATAGGAATTGGTAGTGGATCGACAATAGTATATGCAGTACAGAAATTAGGTGAAATAAATAAAGAAAAATCTCTAAATCTAAAATGCATTCCAAGCTCATTTCAAGCTTATCAACTTATTATACAAAATGAATTAGAATTAATTACTTTAGAACAATATCCAGAAATTGACTTAGATCTTGATGGAGCTGATGAGATAGATAAAGACCTAAACTTAATTAAAGGTGGAGGCGGATGTTTAGTACAGGAGAAGATTTTAGCTTCGAATTCTAGAGCTCTTATCATCATCGCGGATTTTAGAAAAAAATCTGAGCGTTTAGGTATGAATTGGAAAAAAGGTGTTCCCATAGAAGTAATTCCAATGTCATTTTATCCAATAATGAAAAAATTTACAAAATTAGGTGGAAATCCTAAACTTAGGATGGCTCAATCAAAGAGTGGACCCCTTATTACTGATAATGGTAATTTTATTGTAGACGTTGATTTTGGTCAAATAGATAATTTATCAGATCTAAATCAAAAATTATTATCTATTCCTGGTGTAGTTGATACAGGGTTATTTATTGGAATGGCTTCAAAGGCATACATAGGAACTCAAGATGGAAAAGTTCTAATTATAGAAAGAAAATAAAAAAAAATAGGGACATAAATTTAATTATTCATCTTGTTGGAAAAACAATAAACTTTCACCACAATGGGGACAAAACTTCCTTGGTGTCCCTATAAATTCACCGCAATAAGGACAATAGAATGAAGCACCAATTTGAGATACAGGTTCAGGCGTAACATAAGCTTGTTCCTCAGATTCTCCTGGTTGATAATAATATTCTTGAATTCTTGGTTTAACTTTAGTTCTTGGATATCTCTTCCTTCTGGCATAATAGACCATGCCACCTACTAATCCTAAAAG
>JAEOTH010000135.1 GCA_016839915.1 Promethearchaeota archaeon | reverse complement strand
AATCTACTTACCTTGCCTTCTTGTTCTAAATCAATAGTCTTTAAAGCTTTATAACCCAAATCTCTTAGCATATTCAATTTTGTATAGTGCTCAGCTAGTCTAAAATTTATTTCTTGATATTGTGCTAAAGGTTTTCCAAATGATATTCTTTCTTTAATATAATTCATCCCGTTTTCTAACGATTTTAAGCCTGCGGAAGCGCAAATAACAGAAATTAATGCCCTTGCATATTCATATCCTTCATGAAGTATATAGAATCCTTTATTTTCTTCTCCTAATATATAATGTTTAGGTATTTTTACATTATCTATAGCGAAACCGCCACATGAAATCCCCTCCCTACCTAAATCGTTAATATAAGTAGGTGTGATTCCTTCCGCTGTTAATGGTAAATAAAATGTTGTCATTCCTCTTGTCCCACGCTCAGGAGTTTGATGGGCAATTGTAATATGTCCACCCCCATATGTTGCTGCCTCTCGTACTCCACTTATATACATTTTTTCACCATTAACCACAAATCCATCTCCATCTGGTTTTATAGTTGTCTTAGTAGCTCCTACATCAGAACCAGCATCACTTTCAGTTGTGGCTATTCCAAGAAACCATTCACCAGAGACTGTTTTAGGAAATATCTCTTGTTTTGCCTCTTCTGTTCCGTATTTATTTAAAAGAAACCCCCATGATGCTGGGACCAAGTAATATACACATGTGGAGCCAGTGCAATCCGCTTTTGCTAATTCTTCTGCTATAACACCAGCACTCACAGCATCCAAACCTGGACCTCCATACTTTTCATCTGCCGTGCATGTCATAAGGCCTAATTCTGCCATTCCTTTAACAACATCTCTAGGAATTTCCTTGGTTTCTTCCATTTGAAGTGCAATTGGGGCAATTTTACTCTGAGCAAACTCTCTCACGCTTTCTTTTATCATTTCTTGCTCTTCTGTTAGTTTAATACTCAAGTTTCTTACCTCATTGATAATATTTTTACTGTATACCTTTAAATTACTTAAAATTCTTAAGTTTTATTATTCAAATAAAATTTCACGTGATTTGGGAAAAAAATGGGATGTAATATCTAAGGAATGGCTATTTTTCACTACCTTTCTACTATCGTAAATCCTGTTTTTTCTAAAATATCTACAGCTTCTTCTATTATAGTGTCTTCCACACGTAAAATAAGCATAGACTCATCTTTAACTAAAGTTGAATAAAAATAATCAATATTAATCTCATTTTCTCCCAAAGTCTTCGGAATTTCATATAATGCATCGGGATGGTTATTTAATCTTACAGCAATTACTTCGGTCGTAGAAATAAGAAAATCTTTCTCTTCTAATAGATTAATACATTTCTCTGGGTCATCCACTAATGCTAAAATTAAACCATATTCACTTGTTTTTGCCACAGTTAAGGCTCGTATAAAAATCTTATTATCCATGAGAAGTTTTATGAAGCTTGCTAGTTCTCCTGGACGATCTTCTAAATACACACTGAGCTGAATCATTTTTACCATATTTTAATTTGATGAATCAATGTTAATTTTTAATATTCCCTTTTTTTTAAACTTAGTAAAAAAATTATTATGAATAAACGATTTTAATTTAAACTGATGCTTAAGGAATTTTACGAGAAACATAAAAATTTTTCTTTTAGAACCTTATCTGAATACTTTTTATCTCCCGGAATCCAATGTAAGTTTGATATATTAAAAGATAATCTTAAAAACAAAAGAAAATTTTTACGTGGGATCGATATAGGATCATCCGGAAATTCTATTCTCTCCTTTTTAGATAATATTAAGTACAAATCTTTCTTAGATATTGCTACTCTCCCATTAAATCAATATCGAAATAAAGATGCATGGCATCCTTTATGTGGTGATCTAGTAAGATTACCCTTTAGAGAAGAAACTTTTGACTTTGTAAGTGCTCTTGATGTTTTAGAGCATATTAAGGACGATGAATTAGCAATCTCAGAAATAAGTAGGATTTTAATAAAAAATGGAATTGTCGTAATTACGGTCCCTCACAGAATGAAATATTATACAAATCAGGATAAAATAATAGGTCATTATAGGAGGTATGAAATAAAGCAAATTACATCCATTTTTAAGAAATTTAGCTTAATAAAAATAGCAACATTCGGAGTATATGGGAGATTGATGATAATAGCCGATATTCAGTCTGCAAATCCTAGAAAAATAGAAGAGAACCTGATAAACCTAAGAAGAAAATATAACTCTAATATCCCTTTCCGAATGTTTTGGAATATTATAGTTAAAATCCTCTCTAAATTTATGAAAATCGATGCAAAATACTGTCGTAAGAAAAGAATACGTAATATTGGTTTAATTTTTATAAAGAAATGAATTTTTTAAGAAGATTCCTTTTTCAATTTTTCAAATAATATTTTATACTCATCTATATATTTTTCATCATTAGTTTCTTCTATTTTTTTAAGAAGTTCTACTGATCTTGTTAAGATCTCAGATTGCTTTTTGATTTTTTCATAAAAAAACTTTTTATTATCTTGAGTTTTTGCCGATTCTAATTGATCTTCATATAGTTTAATAGAAGTTTTGATTTCATTTTGGGATTCAATCACAAAAGAAGCTAATTGTTTTTTTCTTTGTTCTAGTTTTATACAATTCTCACAAATTATTTCACCCTCGCTTTTTTGATCATTTTTAACCATAAAAGGGTTTCCACAACGATTACAAGGTACAAGCTTTAGAATAAATTTATCGTTGTTAGAATCGGGCATAATAAAAAGACAATGAATTGTTATTTTATTAAAATTTACCTTTTATTATTATAATCTTGGTTTAATAATATATTATTATTCTAATAATTCTCACTATTTAGAAAAGTAATAATAATATATGATATTTCACATAATATGGATGCCGTTGGAGTCATAATACTATTAATAGCTGGATTTCTTTTCGGAACTATTAGTTCAATAGCAGGTATTGGAGGGGGAGTATTTTTTGTTAGCTCTATGGTCCTGTTGTTTTTTATTCCTATAGAGATTGCAGTAGATACTTCGGCTTTCATAATATTAATCTCTTCTGGGGCTGGCTTTTTCACTTACTTCAAAGCTGAACGATTACTCTTTAAGCAAGTAATTTTATTTTCATGTTTTTCGATTTTAGGTAGCTTTATAAGTACTATTTTATTCTTATTCATTCATTTGGATAGTACTATTTTAAAAATGCTATTTGCCACAACTTTACTTATAGCGGGTTTGAATATGGTATACAAAACTGTTAAATCCAAAAATAATTATCACACTGAGGAGGAGCGGGAAAAGGATTTTACACTGAGAGAGCATAATTACAAACATAATTTAAAAAAATCTATACCTCTATTTTTCTTAGCTGGTTTTGCAGCGAATCTATTAGGTATTGGAGGAGGTGTAATCAATACTCCTTCACTTCATATGATTCTTCATTACCCAATTCATAACGCCACCGCAATTTCTATAGGCATCATCTTTTTTACTGCGATTTATAATACTATTGTCAAAAGCATTGCAGGACAAATAAATTATTTCATAGGAATTTTAATTGGAATAGGAGCAATTTCAGGTTCAGTATTTGGGGCACACATATCTAGTAAAATGCCCAAGAATTATTTACGATTTTTTGTTGCTGTAATATTAATGGGATTGGCAATTAGAATGTACTTTTAGTATATGATTGTTAAAAAATTTATAAATTTTAAAACTTAAATTTTAATTGAAATATTATTTCAAATCTAAAATAAAATATAACGTGGGAACAGATTATGGTACAAGTAAAAGACATTGAAAGGTTAATGGATGATTATATGATAGAACCGGATGATAGGTTTATTGATATAAAACGTTATCTTCTCAGTGAATTTGAATGGAAAGTAGATCCTCTAAAGAAATCTCAATTTATTATTAGAGGGATTCCAATAGAAGATAATATTAAATTAAGTGATCTCCTAAAGTCTTATTTACCTGAGGAGGTAATAACTCTAAAAGAAATTTAAATATGAAAAGCTAATTTAATCTAATAAATAAATACTTCTTTTGTTAAAAATAAACAAAATAAATTATGGTGAAATCAATTAAAACTGAAAATAAAAGGAAACCTGAAATTACTATTAGCAATCAAATAAAAAAATTTGCTATAAACGGTCTTTATGGATTTAATACAGTTATATTAATTGGGATGGGTAGACGTTTAGGCATTTTTAATTACTTATTTAAAAAAGCTAAATCATCACCTAGTTCTGGTAAATATAATGAAGTGATTTTCACTCCGATTGAATTGTCTGAAAACCTAAATTTAGATTTTAAGTATTTAGATGGTTGGCTTCATTTGGCACTTGAATGTGGTATACTTGAAATCTCAAATTCAGAAAAGAAAATTTTGAAAACAGCTCCTTATGTATATGATTTACTTATCGATAGAAGTAATGAGTTT
>JAEOTH010000031.1 GCA_016839915.1 Promethearchaeota archaeon | reverse complement strand
GTCCCAAAGACTCATTGGGGTATAGAAGGTAAACCAGCTACAGAAGCTCGTCCAGATGTAGAACCTCCTTAATAAAAACTAAAATATAAATAATGTAAAATAAAAAAAAAAATTATCTTTTCAAATTCGCTGAAACCCAATCATAATAGCCTTTATCTTCTAGTACTTTGGGAATTTCTGCGAAAAACTGAGATGTAATCTCTTTTACATGTTTTGCTGCTACTGGATGAAACATCATGGCGAGATCTAAACCTACAAGCGATAAGCTTAATGCATTAATTATCTCCCATATAGGTCCTCGATATTGTCGCAATCCCCATTCAGGTGCTGTTTTTTCGCTCATCCAAGCTTCCCTAGCACCCCAAGCGTTTGTTGTCCCGCCACTTATTGGATATGCTAAATCAGTTTCTCCTAACAATCCAGCAACACGCATTCTTTGATAAATACTAAAACTATACTCCATCCCATAGCCCAATGTGGCGCATGTTGGATCCATTACTATTCGATTCCGTGGAAGTCCAAGTTCGAGAGCATCTTTATTCATCTTAATTTGGTTATTCATATCTAAGCTAGTCCATAATAAGCAATTATGGTCATATTTCACTGCTAGCGGAATTACATCTTCCCATGTAGCTTTGTCAGCTGCGGAAAGCATCAAGACCTCACTTTCGGTAATAGGAGCTGTTGCCTCGAAGAGTTCCTTATCCTTTTGTTTGTTACCAGAGCATCCAATTATTACAGGAACATCAACAGCTTGAAGGATCTCTTCTAAATAGTTAACTGATTGTGAAACAGGAGCATCTCCCATACCAGGATCGATTTCTAGAGAATGAAAAGTAATGCATTCAGCGCCGAATTTATCTACGGCAAATTTCGCCCATTCAGCGGGATGTCCTAAAACATCACCATATTCTTGTTTGATAGGTTTTGGAAGCATCATTTTTGCGCCCATATCAAATACATCATAAGTGACGAGTGGAGGATTGGGATTTCTTTTACTAAGTCCTAAGAAGTTGTAAAAAGGAGGTACTACTTCTCCACCGATGGTAACTTTTTTACCTTTTGAACGGACAAATTCAACAGTTTCAATTTTCCCAGGATATTCTAAATCGAGCGAGAATTTGGCGGGCGTCCATTCTGCTTTCCCCGGAACCCCCGGTAATACAGCTTGAGCAGCAGCTTGTACAATACTAGGCAACATTTGAAATTCAAGATATTCAGCAAATAAATCTACATCTTGAAGTTCGATTTCCTCAGTATCTTTCATAAATTTTGCTAATTTTTTACTTAATTCATCGAAGGAAATTTTACATCACACTTTTAATCTTAAATAAATAATGATATTGAAAAAAATATTATAAAAAATTTAAAATTTGTTTATTGAATTTGACAATTATTTAAATAGAATAGATGCCGAATTTCGTAATTTCATTCTAGATTTAGTCTTATTCACCAAAATTTTTTCCTGTTACTTTCAATCTTTCTTTTTCTTGCTCTTCTAATTGTTTAAAATCGATTTTTCCGACAAGAGTTTTTGGTAGCTGTTTACTAAATTCAATTTCTCGGGGGCAGCTCCATTTAATCAAATTTTCATTACAATGGTTAATTAATTTTTCTTCCATTTCTTTGCTTTCCTTGTTAGGATCTTTTAAGACCACAAAAGCTTTCACTTTCTCGACTTGTTTTTCATCAGGTACACCAATAACGCACGCTTCAAGGACATCGGGATGTCTATAAAGAACATCTTCTACTTGAGTAGGATAAACATTAAAACCAGATGATTTTATCAGACGTTTTAATCTAATTTTAAAATAAAAGAATCCATCCTTATCCATTGTAGCAATATCTCCAGTGTGGAGCCATATTTTTCCATCCTCATGTTTTTTTAAGGTCTTAGCAGTTTCTTCTGGCTTATTTAAGTAGCCCAACATTACAGCAGGTCCATGAATGCATAATTCACCTTCTTGACCAATTGGAGCTTTGTTTATGGTGTCAATCTCTACTATTTTCATCAACATATCTGGAAAAGGAATTCCAATACTCCCTTCCCGATATTCTCCTAAAGGCATAGCACATATTCCAGTAACCGCTTCAGTTAAGCCATATCCTTCTCTGAGTTGAACATTTGATCCATTATGTTTACATATCTCTTCAAACTTCTCTTTTGTAGTATGTGGGAGAGTATCTGCCCCACAAAATGCAGCCTTTAAAAAGCTTAAATCGGATTTTTGAAATTGTGGGTTACGGTTAAGAGCTTCATATAAAGTTGGAACTCCAAATATCAGGTTTGGTTTTTTAGTTTTAATTAACTCTGCTACTTGATCAGCTGTAAAGGATGGGACTAAGATACTTTTTCCTCCTCCCATAAATATTGCATTAACACATACACCAAGACCAAAACCATGAAAGATTGGTAAAATCGCGAGCGCCGAATCTTTATCTGATAAATCCATCCATGTAGCAACTTGGGTTCCTTCTGCAATAAAGTTATAATTTGAAAGCATAATTCCCTTTGGAACACCAGTGGTTCCCCCAGAATATAGAATAACTGCCAGATCATCCGTTTCCATATCAGATCTAGATATTTGAGAGTAAGATTTAGCCATAATATATTTCCACCATTGAATTTTTGGATTTTCAGGAATATTTATTTTTTCTTGTCCTAATTGAGTCAGAATTATCATTTTTAATTGTGTTTTGTCTATAATCTTCATGATATTAGAATATACTTTATCAATAGTTAACACAAAACAACTATTACTTAGGTTTAGAAAGAATTCAATTTGTTTAGGAGGACTTAAGGGATGTATCATACTTGCAATTGCCCCAATCTTATTTATTGCATAGAAGCAAATTACTCCCTGAGGGGTTGTCGGCATAGATATTGTCATTCGATCCCCTTTTTTTAATCCCAAATTAGATAAAGCTTTTGCGCATTGATCGATTTGAGCAATCAATTGTTTATAAGTAGATTCATATCCCATAAAATCATAAGCTATTGAGTCTGGATATTTTTCAGAAGTTTTAAATATCGCATTATACATTGTAGTTCGAGGATAATCTATATTTTCTGGAACGTGTTTATCGTAAAACTTTAACCAAAATTTTTTTTCGTACATTTCTAACTCTTTCCTTACGTGCATTATTCAAAATTAAATGAAACCTACTAACAATTTAAAGAATTATTTAAAAGAAGATATTTTTAGATACATTAAAAATGTTATTTAATTATTTTTATCTTCTTTTTATTAAGGATAAATACTACAGCTAGCACAAAACTAAGCGAGATTATTAAGTATTCTAATGGAAACCCGGGTATTATTGGGAGGTAATATCTTGTTAAATCTTCATTTGCTGTCAATGTAAACGTATCGGGTCCACCACTGACTAAGATTATTTCTATATAATAAATTCTTGGTTCTGTTGCAGTATAATTAATATAGGGATTATCATCTAGACTATAACTCACTACTTTAGTAAAAATATTTTCATTAAGTGATTTATCATCATTTACATAGGATAGTTCAGGACGTGTATCAAACAAAAAAAGAGTAAAATTCCCACTTCCCGTATGAACTAAATTAAGTTCAAGATTTACGTCTACATCCAAATCAACTAAGAAGAAAACATAATTTCCATTTTTTATATTATCGATATAACTAAATGGCACAACATCTGTTATTGGTAATAGTAAGAAAAGCAATAAAATCGATAATAATATCTTTTTATAATTCATTAAAAAATTACCGTATCTGTTTGGAAATAAATATATATTATAATTATGAGTTTTAATTAAAATTCACTTTAGAAATTTTTTTGAATTATGAAAAAAATTTAATATTACTGTCAATAGCAAATACTTTTGAAATTACATGGAGCAATTTAGTTTAGAAAATTTAGACTTTGGAAAATATCATGGTTTAGGTAATGATTATATTATCATTAATGACATCATATGGAATGTTCCAGAGAGAAAAAAATCAGTCTTAGCTCGCAAATTATGTGAAGTACATTTTTCTATTGGAGCAGATGGATTAATATTTGTGTGTAAATCTGAAAATGCTGATATTAAAATGAGGATTTTTAATAATGATGGATTAGAAGCAGAAATGTGTGGAAATGGGATTAGATGCTTTTCAAAATATCTCTATGAAAATAGCATTGTTCAAAAGCAAGAGATTAAAATTGAAACAATTAAGGGGATTCTGGTTGCTAAACTTAATATAAGCGATCAACAAGTAAAAACTGTTGAAATAGATATGGGTTCACCTATTCTAGATTGTGAAGAAATACCAGTTATATTAGAAAATTCAGTTGATCAATGCATTAATGAGCCATTGGTAATTTTAGATAAAATTTTTAATTTTACAGCTGTTTCAATGGGAAATCCACATGCAGTTATTTTTATTGATGAACTATTAGATGATGATAAGTTAAATATGTATGGTGCTGTAATTGAATCTCATAATTATTTTCCAAATAAAATAAATGTTGAATTTGTTAAAGTTGTGACTAAGGAAGAGGGTATTGTAAGAGTATTCGAAAGAGGGGTAGGGATAACTAAATCTTGTGGTACAGGCGCTTGCGCCTCTGTAGTTGCTGGAACTATACTTGGAGTATTTAATGAGAACGTGCCGATCATAGTTCATAATGATGGAGGGGATTTAAAGATAAGATATTCTGGTAGAACAGTTTTCATGGAAGGTCCTATAGAAAAAGTTTTTGATGGTGTTATTGAAAAAATAGAAATCTAATGGTTTATAGTATTATGGATTACAATAATTGGCTGAATTATAAAGGTTTAGAGTATAGAGAGGGAATATTATATTTTGCTAATCTAAATACTTTAGAACTTGCTAAAAGATTTAGAACTCCAATTTATGTTATAAATGAGCAAATAGTTCGAAGGAAATATAAAGAATTGAAAGAAATTTTAAATTCTGTATATAAAAAAAATAGAATTTATTTTGCTGTGAAATCCAATACAAATATATCTATTCTAAAAATATTGCTTTCTGAAGGCTCGAATTTTGATTGTTCTTCTACAGGTGAAATCTATACTTGCTTGAAATCAGGTATTTCACCAGATCGAATAATTTATACAGGAAATATGTTTACAAATGAAGATTTTGAATTTGCTGTTGAAAAAGATATTCTAATTAACCTAGATAATTATAGTCAATTAAAAAGATTATTGAAAATTCATAAAAGAAAGGGAAAGGACACAAACCTCATTTCATTTAGGTTTAATCCGGAATTTGGGTCAGGTCATCACCCTCATACTATAACTGCAGGGAAAGAGATAAAGTTTGGTATTTTAGAAAATCAAATAATAAAAGCATATTCAATGGCAAAAGAATTTGGTTTTAGAAAATTCGGAATACACCAACACATAGGTTCTGGAATTATAGATGCGAACGATTTTAAGAAACCAACAGAAAAATTCTTAAATATAATTGAAAAGATAGCAAAAGATTTAGGAATTCAATTCGAATTTGTAGATTTTGGAGGTGGAATTGGTATCCCATACCAGCCTAATGTAAACCCGATTGATTTAACTAAATATAGCAAAATACTGCTTCATAGTTTTAAAGAAACTGTTGAAAAAGGAGATATTGGAAATCCATTTCTATTAATTGAACCAGGGAGATATATTACAGCTGAAGCAAGTATTATATTAACCCAGATCAATACAATAAAAGACAACGGTTATAAATTGTTTGCAGGGATTGATGCTGGATTTAATACTTTAATTCGACCAACCATGTACGGTTCCTACCATCATATTATTGCTTGTAATAAAAAAAATAAGGAAAATATTGTGAAATATGATATTGTAGGACCCATTTGTGAATCAGGTGATGTTCTTGGGAAGGAAAGAGAATTGCCAGTACTTGAAGAGGAAGAATATCTTGCAATATTGGATACTGGCGCCTATGGATATACTATGAGTAGCTCTTATAATTCAAGACCAAGACCAGCAGAACTTTTAATAAACGATGGTATTGTATATAAAATACGGAATGAAGAGACATTTGATGACTTAATTAGTGATCAAATCATTCCTGAACACTTAAAATAGGTTTCATTAGTATAATGAAACAATAAAAATAAAAATCTAGACCTATTATTTTTATATTGAGATAAAATTATAAAAAGTGGGACTACTAGGGCTTGGATACCCCTTAATACTCTCGATGAAGTGTTGGCTTTATGAAATCTATAATTAGTTGTAAAACTAAAAAGATTAATGAAAATACTGATCTGCACTGATCTTTTTTATAATTTTATCTTATCTCACTTTATTATTGAAAAGAATTATTTATTTTATAATCCAAGTACTTCACTTGTAGAGTAGATCTTATTTTCTTTTGCTATTGAAATAAATTTTATTGCTTTTATTGCTCCATTAGCAAAACATTCTCTACTATGAGCTTGATGTTTCAATTCAATTCTTTCTCCTGGTCCACCATATAATATTGTGTGATCACCTACAATATCACCTGCTCTAATGGAATGAATTCCAATTTCATTTTTAGCGCCAACTGAGCGCTTATTAGGACCTTTGCCTCGTCCGAATTTAGAAATATCTTCAAAATTAGAACCAAGGGTATTACATATTATTTGCCCTATTTTCAATGCAGTACCACTCGGAGCATCTATTTTTCTATGATGATGCGCTTCTATGACTTCAATATCCCAATCACTTAAATAATCAGTTAATAAAGATGCCATCTTAAAAAGTACATTAATCCCAGTAGCCATATTTGGTGATATAACTGCAGGAGCATTATGTTTTTTAACGAGTTCTTCAAATTTGGTTATAAATTCGTTTGATAAAGCCGTTGTGCCAATCACACACCGTATTCCATTCTCTGCACATATTAAGCAATTTTTTTCTGTCGCCTGTGGCACGGTAAAGTCTACAACTACATCTGGACGTGTTTCATTAATTACATCTTGCAGGTTATTAACATTATTTATTTTTATATTATTTGGATCGTTTACACCTATTATAAAACCGAAATCCTCATCAATATGTGTTATATCACATGCTGCAACGACATCAATTTCTTGATCCATTAAAGCTAATTTACTTATTATCGTACTAGTTGTACCAGTTGGTCCTAAAATTAGTAGTTTAATCAAATTTACATAAACCTCTATGAATTAAATTAATTCCAATCCTCTTAGTATCTCTTTTATTTTATTTTGATTTGCTTCTAATGGGGGAGTAAGTGGCATTCGCATCCTTTTATTCATTAAACCCATGATTTCCGCAGCGTATTTCACTGGGCCAGGATTAGTTTCAATAAATAATACCTTGAATAGATCATATAGCTGTAATTGCATATTTCTTGCTTTAGTCCATTCATTATTAAGCATATTATTAGTGAATTCAAACATTTTTGATGGTATAATATTAGAGGCTACACTAATAACTCCTTTTCCACCTAACGCCATAATGTGGTATGTCATACTATCATCACCACTTAACACTAGGAAATCGTCTGGGGTAGTTTTAATAATTTTTGTGATTTGATCAATATTTCCACTCGCACATTTTATTCCTACTATGTTTTCTTTTGTATTTGCTAATTTCGCAACTGTTTCAGGCTCTAAATTTCTCCCAGTGCGACTTGGGACATTATACAAGATTATTGGGAGTGATATGGAATCTGCAATGGCTGAAAAATGGTCAATTAGAGAATGTTGAACTGGTTTATTATAATAAGGCACCACAACTAAAACTGCATCCACTCCAGCATTTTCAGCATATTTTGATAATGAAATAGCCTCCTTAGTCGAGTTACTTCCTGCTCCAGCTAACACAAATGGGTTTTTCCCACTTTTACTTGCTTCATCCACTGCAATATCCATTGCTATGTGGTGTTCTTCATGAGACATTGTGGCACTTTCTCCAGTTGTCCCCATTGTTAGTATTTGACATCCATTATCAATTTGAAACCGAATGAACTCTCTATATTTTTCCTCATCTAATAATAAATCTTCTTTAAATGGGGTAATCATTGCAGTTATAACATTTTTCAGTTTATCTATCTTAGCTATTAGAATCCTCCTCGTTCTTTTCAATCTATAAATTAAAAAATAAATTAGTAAATTTCGTATATAAGCCTTTTTAATAACAAATTATTTTTTTTTATGGTTGCTATAATTTTTTTATATTATTCATATTTAAAGAAAAAAACACTATCATGAGATATTATGGAAACAAATTTGCTAGATAAGTTCCAAGGTTGTTTATTAGGCGTAGCCATAGGAGATACCCTTGGGCATCCTTTCGAAGGTAAACTTCGCTCCAAAATTTATACATATTTTGATGATTTTGAGGAGTTTGTTAAGAAGAACAAGTATATATTTAGAACATATACAGACGATACACAATTAACATTACATCTTAGTGAAGCATTAATTAAAGGTAATGGATTTAACCTTGACTATATCATCAGAGAATTTGTAAATTGGTTGGACGATCCTCCTATTGGTCCGGGTTATGGTTGCATTTCTTCTATTCGTAAGTTAAAATACGGAGTTAAATGGGAACAAGCCGCTTCAAATTCAGGGGGGAATGGCACTACAATGAGGATTGCACCAATTGGATTATTTTATAATAAAGATATTAAAGCTTTAAAAACAGCAGCGATCAAATCTAGCATTATCACTCATTCTCATCCCGCTGCTTCAGCTGGAGCGATTGTTATCGCAAGAGCTATTGCATTTTTATTAGAGAAAACTCCCGAAATTGGTTTTTCTACTGAGGAATTTTTCGATGTCATAATTAATTCTATTTCTAATTCTCAAGATGATATTTGGGAGGAATTTATTGAAATTCTAAACAAATTAAAAATTAATTTAGATATGCCTATTGAATCGGGATTAATAAAATTTTCTCAAGCTGGCGTTAAATCACCTTATTTTATTGAACAATATTTAGGTCAAGCTTTTGTGCATCCATATACAATAAGTACAGTTGTTTGCTCAATTTTCATTTTTTTGAAAAGACTTTCTTCCTTTAAAGAATGTATTTTTGAGCTTGCAACTGCTGGTGGTGATAGTGATACAGTAGGTGCTATTGGAGGGAGTTTAGCTGGAGCTTATTTTGGATTACAAAAAATTCCACTAGATTTAATAAAAGTCGTGAAAAAGAATAATAAAATAATGAAAACTAGTGAATTGCTTTACAATGCATTTAGAAAACGTTTCATTTAATATTTTTTAGATACCTTTTCAATTTTCTTGAACATTTCTTACAAAAAGATTCTGGCTTCTTATCAGTATCATTTAAGCTATTTGAAAATTTCATAATGCAATAATTATTACAATGCTTTAGGCCAAATGTATGCCCAAGTTCGTGAATAACTTCTTTTAAAATTCTTAATTCGATGTCTACTTGAGTTTCTTTTTTCCGATAAGCTAGTCCTTTTTTCTTATAGAAATTTTCACTAAGTCGAGCTATTGAAATGATTCCAACTCCAGATGATTTGTCTGCAATTCCAAAAATAAAATTATATCCTAAATCATATATATCTTTATTCATCACACCAATTAACCGAAAATATTTTAACTCTCGAAAGAATGATGTAATTCTATTTAGAATTTTGGAGGCACAATATTGTTCTAGATCTGAATCATACTCTGAATTATTTAATTCAATTTCATTTTGAAGTTCTTCAAATGAAAAATCATACTTTTCAAATCTCTGCTCTAAGCTAATTTTTAATTTCTTCAAAATAGATTGGTCTAATTTCCCTATTTTAATTAGAGCTATAGTTCTTGTCATATTTAATCTTAAATTATTAGAGCTGCTTTGAATAAAAGAATATAATTTAGAATTTAAAAATATAAATTATTTATAAATAAAAAATAAAAATCTTAATGATTAACGATAAAACTTTTTTAGATTATTAATTTTTATTATCTATACCAGCATATAAATGAGATTACTTATTTAATTTTTAGAATCTCTTAACATTATGATAAGAATTGAATAAAATCTTCAAAAAGAAAAGCCAGTTTCCAGAAGGGAGGGTGGTCTAGCCTGGTATGATACTGTAGGGAATTTCCCTATGGCGTGAATCTTGGTTTGGGACCAAGGGGCCGAGGGTTCGAATCCCTCTCCTCCCATTTTTTTCCTTCTATAACAATCTCAGTATAAGGTCTGTCCATCAATAAAATCTTCAATTTCTATTGAATCATCTTCATTGAAGAAGACCTCTGGTATTGATTCCTGAATAGATGAGAAGATATTCAAGATAATTGCTGGATTTTCAGAGGTTATTACATAATATCTTGAAAATTTACTTTTTTTAGAGATTTTTATATTATCTTTGAAGAGTTTGAAAATTTGTTGAATTTCTTCATTAAAATCTGAATTTTTTTGTATCCAAGCAACAATTTTTTTATTAGGTTTAATATTGAGTTTTAATTTCATATTAAATTTGCTCTGATTTTGATATTGACATTTGATTTTATTATCAGGCTATATATTTAAACAAGGAGGTTTTTTAATTGGGGGAAAGATACTTAATAGAACTTGATATTTTTTTTAATTTTACCCTATGTCGAGTTTAAAACCTTTTTTAATTCCTTTGTAATCTTATCAGTTTTCTTATCCTTAATCCAGTATCGAATTTTTGATGACTTGAGGAATGCTTGAATTTTTTTATTTAATTCGTTCAATTTCTTTTTATCTTCTTTTGATAATTGTGGAATTGTTTCTTCTATTTTTTGCTTAACTTTTTTAACTTCTTCTTCAATGAGAGGGATCTGGGGTTGTAGTTTACCTTTGATTAATGCTTTTCTAAGTATTTCTTTTATACTATTAATCCACCCCTGAACCCAGGGATAATTACCTCTTTTTTTAGGATCAATTATTACTACCTCTTTTCTATCGACAATTATCAAATCATCAGGGCATGAATTTTCACATGCCCCGCAATAAAAGCACTCATCTTCATTACACGCAATTTTCCCATAATTTTTGACATCTTCAGCACTTTCAGGGATAAAAAAGGATTCTGTTGGACATATATTAACACAAGCTTTACATCCTTGAGGATCACATTTATGGAGCATATTTTTTTTGATAATTACCTCTCCCTTTATTGGAGAATCGATTGAAAAACAATGAACAGGACACTCTTTTTGAATTTTAAAGAAATCTTTTATGTTATTTCTATCTCTTGCATTTAAACATAGCTGACATATCTGATTATCAGATTCTTCAATGCATCTCTTCATGTCAATTTTGAAAAATTTACCAATTGAAGGATATTCGTCAAGATCAATTTGTTCTTCAGGTGTGATGTTTTCATGAAATGCATCATTTGGGCAGATTACGGCACATAACATGCAATAGCAGCATTTTTCATGATCTATTAAGATTTTTGGGTTGTTTTCATCCAAAATGCCTTGAGCAATATCGGAAATGGGTCCAAGCTCAATTGCATCCACAGGGCATACTATTTTACATAATGAGCATCCTATGCATTTTTTTATATCATATATAAGTTTTTTATCTACATTTTGGAATTTCCAATCAAGTATGAATTGTTCTGGGTTAATATCTATATTTTTTTCAATAGATTCTTTATCCCCATCAATAGAATCATTATTTGACAGTTTTTGCGAAATTTTTTTTCTCCTTTTCTTGAATTCTATAAAAGTGCTAAGTTCATGTAAATTTAAAGGACAAAAAAAATTTTCGATAATGATTGTTAAATATTTATCAAAAAATGATTATTGGAATTATTTTTTTAAAAGTTAAAGCATAAATATTATAATTTTTGTAATAGGTTCGTACAATTGGAAAGATTTTCACATAATCTAAATAATAGGTATGTAGACAGGGCTAAGTACATCAAAGGTGATATAAGAATAAAAACTATTTTTATTGCCGAAGATGATAGAGATCTTCAGAGATTATATGAACTTCTATTAGGAATCTCTGGATTCCAAGTGTTAGGTATTGCTAATAATGGAGATGAGGCAATTAAAATGTTTAGAAATTTTCCAGAAAAGCCTGACATTATAATTTTAGATTATAGAATGCCTATAAAAAATGGATTAGATGCATTAAAAGAAATTTTACAAATTGATCATAATTCAAGAGTTATTTTTGCTAGTGCAGACAAAACAATAAAAGAAGAAGTTTATTCCTATGGAGCAAAAGGATTCTTGAACAAGCCTTTCAGTCATCAAAAATTAATAAATACCCTCAAAGCATGTCTGAGCTAGATATTTCATGAATAATAATCATAGCTCTCTTGATCAAAATTATAAATATACTCAATTGGATTACCATCATGGTGTAGATCTGGAGGAGCATAAATTAGCTGCAAGTTAGGAAAATAAGCACTAATACCTTTTCTAGCAAGTACAACAGCAGGGTGATCTTCTTCATTAAATATTTTTTCAGTAATTCTTAATGTGAGTTCTCTACATTGTTGTTCATTCAAGGCACCTAATGAATGAATGTATTCATGTAAAAGAATATGATATGTATAAGCCCACACGATTTCATAAGGTTGTTGTTCAAGAAGGATTTTCAGAGGTGTTTTATTCATAACAATATCTGTTCCAGGAGAGAAATGCATACCACCAATAAAACCTCCCTTATACATGCCCATCTCAACTAATCCCAGACTAAGCCCCGCCCTTTGACGCCCAGTTACTTTTCTAACATCTTTTTTTACTCGCATGAATATTTCTGGTATTTTCTTCTTTAAATCTTCGATTTTTATTTAAAACACCATTATGATATTTTTCTAGACTTTATATATCAAAAAACCAGTCTTCTTCTTCTTGATAGAGAAAATCCATTAGTTTAGATAAATCTTTTAATAAGTATTTAATGGAAACTCTGTTTGTCTCTCTGCGCATTGGCCCCATTTCTGAGAAAAACATATCGTCTAATAAGCTGTCAATATTTATTCTTTTAAAATATTTAATTGGATCATAAAAAAGAGTATAAAAAATTTCTTTTTCTAAATTTGGTTGTTCTTTCGTTTTTAACTGCTTATCATATTTTTTACTAATTATGTTTTTTAATTCTACAATAAAACACTCCTTCTCATGTAATAAATTATGTCTTTCTGATTCTAAATTTCTAATATTTTCTTCAATTTCTTTCATTCGTTCTCCCAAAAATCTAAGTTTTTTGTCAGGAGTTGTTATTTTTTTATAGTCTATATCACAGCCTGTGTTTTTGAATGCCAAACTTTGTCTATTTGCATCAACCTTAACTACATTATAATTTATATTGTAGTAATCTGGAGTGATATTTATTCTTAAAGAGACATTACTTTTAATACGATACTTAATATTCCTTGGGTCATTACCGAAACTCTCTATTATTCCATAATCAGAAAGCATTTTAAGTTGGCTATGAATGGCTTGGCGTGAAATCTTCTTACCTAAGGATGCTGCTAATTCTGAGGCTCCTAATGGAACCTTTGCTAATTTGGAAAGAATAATTCTTCTGGTAGGGTTGCCTAAAATTTCAAGTAAATTATCAATACTAAGAAAAACTGATTTTTCTTTATGTTTTCCAACTTCCACTATAATCACTCCGTATTTTTTATTTTTATTTTTAAAATCTTATCTATATAATTCTTCTGAAGGTTCTTCTGCATATCTTTCATGAGATTTTTTAGCATTATCAGCTGATTTTAAAATTTTCTCAATTGAATCATTAAATTCTTTCTTCGAGATTTTTACCACTTTAACGGAATCTGCGTCTTGTGTATTTATATTAGTATCAATTACTGCTTTGCGAATTGTCAAAAGAGTAGCTTCTTCACAGATTGCCTGAATATCCGCACCAGTATATCCTTCGAGAGATTCTGCCATTTGGTTAATATCTACATCCTCGGATAAAGGTTTATTTTTAAGATGAATTTTGAATATTTCTATGCGTGCATCCTTATCTGGCATTGGAATCTCAACATGCCTCCCAAATCTACCTGAGCGTAATAATGCCGGATCAAGCATATCTGGTCTATTTGTTGCTGCAAGTAAAATAACATCTTTTAATCCTTCTAAACCATCCATTTCTGTCAATAATTGTGAAACTACTTGTTCAGTGACTTGAGAACTAGCGAATCTACCCCTCATTCCTGCTATCGCATCAATTTCATCGAAGAATATTATGCAAGGTGCTGCTGATCTTGCTTTTCGAAATGTTTCTCTAACTGCCTTTTCACTCTCACCTACCCACTTTGACAAAAATTCAGGTCCTTTTACCGAAATAAAGTTTACTTCGCTTTCATTAGCTAATGCTTTAGCTAAAAGAGTTTTTCCTGTTCCTGGAGCTCCAAAAAGTAGAATACCACTTGGAGGGTTAGAACTTAAATGTTTGTATAGTTCGGGATATTTTAAAGGCCATTCAATAACCTCTTGTAATTGCTGTTTCGCCTCTTCTAGTCCCCCAATATCATCCCAGGTTTCAGTAGGCTGACTTATTAATACTTCCCTTAAAGCGGATGGTTCAATACTAGTTCTTGCTGATTCAAAATGTATCATTTTAATCTGCAATTCCATCAATATTTCAAGAGGAATTGGTTTGTCTAAATTAATTCTTGGTAATAATTCTCTTATTGCTAACATTGCAGCTTCTTTTGCTAAGGCTTCTACATCTGCACCTACAAATCCGTGAGTTTTTTCAGCTATAAGGCGAAGATCAACATCACTGTGTAAGGGCATTCCACGAGTATGAATCAATAAGATCTCATACCGCCCGTCTGTATCTGGGACTCCAATTTCAATTTCCCGATCAAATCTTCCAGGACGTCTGAGAGCAGGATCTATATCATTTACTCTATTTGTTGCCCCGATAACAATGGTTTCACCTCTTCCTTCTAAACCATCTAATAGAGAAAGTAATTGAGCCACAACTCTTCTCTCAACTTCACCAGTTACTTCTCCCCTTTTAGGAGCTATCGAGTCTAACTCATCTATGAATATTATTGATGGTGCCATTTCTTTAGCTTCCTCAAAAACTTTACGAAGATTTTCTTCACTTTGACCATAAAATTTACTCATGATCTCTGGTCCACTTATTGTTTGAAAGTGAGCATCAGTTTCTCCTGCAACTGCTCTTGCTAGTAAAGTCTTTCCTGTACCAGGAGGACCATGAAGTAATACTCCTTTAGGTGGATCAATACCTATTCTTTTGAATAACTCAGGGTGTCTTATTGGTAATTCAATCATTTCGCGAATTCTCTGGATTTCCTCCTCCAAACCTCCAATATCTTCATAGGTAACTTTTCTTCTATCTAACTCTTCGAGTTCTTTACTAGTTTTTTCTGAGATGGTAATCCTTGTAGCTAAATGAATCCTAACCGCATCAGATTTTGGATGATAATCAACAACAACAAAATCAATTCTACGACCCATTGCATTAAAACTTAAAATATCTCCCTTTGTAATTACTCGATTTTCTAATATCTGTGTTATCTGTTGAGGGGTTCTTAAAATAATTGACTCTTCAACACCAGCAAATGTAATTCTCTCTGCTAAGCTCGCTTCAATTCTACGAATTTCTACGACATCATCTAAAGATGCCCCAATATTTCTTCTCAATGAAGAATCTATTCTGATCGTATCTGTACCTTTATCTTCCATTTTTCCAGGATATAATAGGGCAGCAGTTTTTTTTCCTATTACTTGATGAGCGATTTCAATGACATCTCCCGTTCTAAGTTCGAGATCATTAATTATTTCAGGATCCATTCTTATCCTACCTCTTCCTGCATCTCCCTTATACGCATCCTTTACTCTTACTTTTCGCCCATCTCCTTTATATTCTCGGGTTATTCCACTCATTTTTTTCATCACTCCATATTCATTATTTCTTCATATTTTAATAAATGATAGTCTTATTTTTATTTATCTGATTTCTTTACTTTAATAACTGCCAACCCATTTTTCACTTCTATTTCATAATTTTTAGTTGTAAATTTAAAAGGTAAATAAATACTTTTAGTATACCTTCGAATTCTATTCTCAGCATTGAATATTAGCGTGGTTCCTCCTTCGCTTATCTCAACTTTAACATCTTCTTTACTCATTCCAGGAATATCAAGAACTATTTCAGTATATTCTTTATAATTATTAACTTCAGTATATGGCTCCAAGATAGATAAATTCTTATCCTGTTCAGTAAATTCTAGTGAAAGCTTGCTTGCATCAATTTCTTTTACTGATCCTACTTCTAATAATCTTTTCATATTTGGATATTTCGAGAGATCTGCATCCTTTAAATATTCTCGGATTCTTCTCTCATCAACATCTCCTTCAATCTTAATTTCAGGTTTTTCCATACCTGTTTCAAAATGATATGATATCTTGAATCCTTTTATTTTTTTGTCTTTAGGTTTATTATCTAACATATTTTCCGATTCTGGAATAAATAAAAAATCTACATCAAAAGTATCTGAATTTAATTTAAAATATTTCTTAATCTCGTCAATAAATTCATCAAACTCATCTGGCACATTTCTCACTTTTATTTTTTAATTGACAATCTTTTCTTTACGATTTAAACTTGTCAACCTATACATACAATTTATTCTATAAAAACATGTTGTTTTTAATTTATCACCAAGATGGTGCTTTCCATATTCTCTTCATTATATATCATTTTTTTAATCACATTCTTTTTTTATATTAGTCTAAAATTTGAATAATTTTTATAAACTTAAGGGGCTGGTTGGCTTCATTGAATTGGTAAATATAGATATTTCCCTTTCCCGATGTCATTGAACACATACAGCTAACTACTCCCT
>JAEOTH010000134.1 GCA_016839915.1 Promethearchaeota archaeon | reverse complement strand
GCAACTACTAATGATCCAAATAAAATAGAAAGATCTTCACAATCACCCTGGTCAAATATTGTTTCCATTGGATATGCTGCAAGATCTTGAAATTCAAGTTTATAACCAATTGCTTGAGTGAAGCTTAATAAACCGTTTACCACTTCTTCAGAATCGTATTGATCTATACATTTTGAGACGATTCCATTGGCGATTTTTAGCATTCTTGAGTCATTAGGGGTACAGTAGGATTCAATAACATCTGCTATGAAATCTGGATTAAAGGAAGTATGAGATGGATGGGGTAAATTATCGAAATAATCCAATGTATCACGAGTTGTTGAAACCGTATAAGATGCAGAAGTATTTCCATAGTCAACATAAAAACTAACAGTTTTTTGTGGAAAAAGGTGTTGGTATACCGCAATGCTTACAATTGGAATAATTATTGCAGCAATTATTACTGGAATGCCAATAACCAGTGCTCTTTTTTGAACTCTTGTTAATTTTTTTCTTTCTTTTGGGATCACCTCAGGCATACTTGGTTCTACTGATTGATAGTCTATATGCTCATAAGTTTCGGTCGGTGCTTGATAAACTGGATGTGAACAATATGGACAAATCTTCCAAAAAGGTTGCAGGGCATTTCCACAAGAGGTACAAAATTTAGCCATAATAGTATTTATTTAATTTGCTTTTTCAATTTAATAAAGATAAGATACTACTGTCTTTTAAATTTAAACCCCACTTTTATATTATTTTTATAATATGAATAATTATACTCATGAATAATAATATTGAATTTCTTTTATAACAAGATTAATTAAATCTTTTGGATTCGCAATACCATAAAACTTTACTTTATTTAGCAAATTTTCAAATTTCTTTTTAGGTATAACTTTTGAACCGATAAAAAAGCCTACTATTGTATGACCTTTTTGAGCAAGGCTTATCATAATCTTTTTAGCTTTAGTCCAATTATATATGCCAAAATCAGTGATTATAAACACAAGAGCCTTTCTTTCTGCTTTTTCACATTGTATTGCGATTTCTTTTATTGGTAAAAAGGTTCCTCCACCCTGATATCTTAATAAAACTTTTTCAGCTTTTTTATAATCAGAAGTCCATTGGCAAATGTCTGCTCTATTAGAAAAATTGATTACACTGAATTTAGCACCTTTACTTGCTGTATAGTGTAAGGATGCAAACGCGGCTACTAAAGCTGTATGATATGGCCCTTTACCTCTCATAGAGTTAGATGTATAATTCCAATTCATAGATCCCGACGAATCTAAAACTATTAAAAGATCTGGAATTTTTTTTTCTATCAGGTGTCCTGGTCCTTCTTTGTAAGCCCATTTTCTAGTAGTAATACTAGGGATTATCACAGGGCTATTCAATAAACTCTGAACTATGTCCAATTCTTCTATTCTATCACCAATTCGCCAAACTTCCGGAAAGATGGGTAATTGACCTCCTGGTTTTTCTTCAAAAATTTTAATTTCAATTAAATCTTTTGCTACACCTCTATACCAAGTAGCTAAAGCACTTCCATCAATGAGGATCCCTGCTTGACGGGCAGGCCCACCAAACTCAGAATAGGGGATGTTTTTAGCAAATTCTTCAGATTTTTGTCTTAATTCATCTTCATTTCCTTCTTTTAATTTATCTGCATTTTTATTTTCCAAAGGATTGTCCATTATTTCTAAGACATCTTTGGGAATTTCTATAAATGCACCTCCTGGACTCTTTCTCTTTTCCTTACTTTTATCTACGATACCGCCAGTTCCTATTAAGGCAAATGTATCTTGGATTAATGATTTCAAAGATCTCGCAACTTGAGATGTTTTCTTTTCCCAAGTTGATTCATCCTCAAAATTTTTTAGTATTATTTTAGATACTCGTTCTGCTAAAGAATCCATTTCCTTAAGCCTTTCTTCATTTATTATATCTTTTTTCCACATTTTCTCATAGGCTCTGAATAAAAATTTACTAAAATTACTAATTGGGCCTTTAGATGTGAGGTGTTTATAGGTCTCAGCCATTTCCCATTCAATGAGGGCAGAATATTTTTGATACAGTTTATAGTCAATAATTAAATCTGCAAATATATTTACTACAATAGGAGCATAATTTTGGTTCACATGTGTCATTGCAGCTCTTAATAATTTGGCGTGAGTCAAACCATCATAAGGTATAATTTGATAATGAGAGACTTCATGAAGAGAGATGATATAAAAATAGTTAATATATTCTTGGTCATCTTTTAATAAGGGTGTATTAGCGAGGTTCATTGTTATTTGCCATTTGTGATCTGGATCAATGTAAAAACCCTCAAGGTGTGTATAGTCAAAAACATAATTAGGTTCATTCAAGGGAGGGTAGTAAAATTCCTTTAGTGTCTTACTCCATGCATGTTTAGCTAATTCTATGATTTTTTTTTCTTTTTCTGTTAAATTCTTATTTATTCTCTTGCTTTTTCTTCTTCTTGATTCAATCATCATGCTTTTATAGTCTGTTATTCTTCCTTATGCAAATATTCTGAGCGATCCAATATTGATCTTAACTTTAAAGCTTCAGAACCGCCAGAAATTTGAATATTTACTAATGAATCTTCTTTAGTACCTGTCACATTAATTTCAATTAACATATCTGATGTGCGGATTTGTTTAGTTTGTCTTTGACTAAATACTTCTTTTATTGGTTGATCCAAATTGGAGAATTCAGCAGCTATATCTGCCCAAACTTCCTTCCAATAAGAATATTTGATGATATAATCTGTGACTGTTTGCTTAAAAAGCTCTCGATTACACCATTCAATTAGGTCTCCTCTATTAGGAAAATCGATTTGTTCTAAAAGATCATTTCGAAGTTCAGCTAGTTTACTAATATCCCCTTTCTTAGACGCTGCTTGTATTTGTTGGGCAATTGGGGGATACTTCTTATTATTAATTGAATTTACAAAAGGAATTAAATCGAATTTTACAATTAAGTCATTTTTTTCGAATTTTTTGAGTTCTTGTAAGTCAACATCTTTAGGGTTTCCTTGACGAAATCTTTCAGCAATTTTATAACACTCCTCACGATTTTTAAACCTTTTCTGAATAACTTTTAAAAGATTTTTAGAAAATTCATATTTATTTCCAAAATATGGTGCTTTTTCTAATTCTCGTTTTACATATACAGTCCTATGCGATATTACAAAAGGTGCAATTGTATTCACTATATTAACATCAATATCATTTATTCCTAATAACCATGCTAAAGCTTTTGAATATCTTAATAGATCTTTAGCAACTCTTACACTCAAAATCGAGTCAATTTTATTACACACATTCTGCGCTGTATTAAAGTGGCACCCTGAACATACTCCCGTACTAGGTTTTATATCTTCAGTATTTCCTTTATCAACTCTAGAACATAATGTAAATTCTCTAATTATTGCATGGATATAGTTATTTACATCAGATGTAAAATTCGTTTTATTAACATAATACCAGATTTCCATTAACTCGTCAATAGTTAAGATTTGGGGAACTTCTATTAATTCATCTCGTCCACTATATTTCTCATCTTTCCCTGCTAAAATGATCTGTAAATCGTGACTTCCAGGCATTGTAATTGGTACAGAAATTCCAAATCTGTCTAGGAATGGTTGAGATAATTCAAAAGTACCAACATCATGAGGGTTTATAGTAGCAAATAAGCAAAATTTATTAATTGATGTTATTGAGTCATAGTATTTAACTGTTCCCTCAGCGAGTAATGATAAAAGGATATCTTGAGCATATGGAGTTAACCGATTTACTTCATCTATAATTTTCCAAAAATTTGTAACAAATTGTCTCCATACGACTTCTTCTTCACCATCTTTCATTAACTTACCAAGTTTTAGCGTCCCAATTAATTTTTCTTCAGTTAATTGAGGATGTCCTCTAATAATTGAATTTTCAATCTCATTCAAAGAACTAGCAGTAAACATCCTACCCAAAAGCTTTACAAGACTAGTTTTACCACCACCATGACCACCAATTAATAGCATAGCAGAATTGGGAACTAATGCATTTAGAACACATAATGATAATATTTCTGGTAATCTTTTAGTACTAATTTTTTTACTTTTCTCCCCTATATAATTAATACTCAAATCTTTATAATGGACAAATAATTGATTAGCTTGAATTAAATTGATGATTTTCCACACTTTTTTTAGTAAAGTGTTTTCTTCTTCTAATTTTGTCGACATTTGGGTTATTCTCTTAAGATTTTCAATATTAAATAAAAATCAGTTTGAATATTTAATTTTGATCATTTATAAATTAATATTTCAATGTAAACAAGGCTAAGATAAAGAAAAAGGAAAATTTTTTGGTTATAAATCAATTAATTCTTGTAAACGTTGAATGACATAATCGGGTTGGATTTTCCATTGTTTATATATTCTTGTCTCGTTTTCTTTCTGGCGATCGATTAAACATGAAGAGATTTTTGCCTTATGAGCTGCTAAAACGTCGTGAATTGAATCACCTATCATAATAGCGGTTTCATTCTGAGGATCAAAATCAAATTTCTCCAGAATAGTAAGGATTCCTTTAGGAGAGGGTTTAGCACATTCTTGATTAGCACCTCCCATACTGAAGATTTCATGAAAGATATTATTGATTTTAAAATATTTCAAAAAAAAATCTACAATATAATCAGCCGTGTTTGAGCAAATTGCTAATTTCTTATTTGCTTTGTGATTGCGGATTAATTCTAATACAATCTTGACATCTTCAAATAATAAAATCTCTTTCTTTTTAAGAAGAATTTTTCTTATCTCAAAATCAGTTTTATCATAGAATTTCCAGAATTTTTTTGATTCATTTATACCCCACCTAGATAGCACTTTTTGAAACTTTCCTCCAGAAGACCATAATTCTCTCCTTTTAGTTCTATTGGGAATTTTATCAACATTAAGTTTCTGTAATGTCTGAACTAGTATGTGGTCAGCATGAGTTCCCATATTTCCAAGATCTAATAATGTTCCATCTAAATCAAATAAATAAAAATCGAACTTCATATCAAAAATATCCTATATGTCCTAAATTCTTACCATCTTCATCAAGTGCATAAACTAAGCCCATTGACAAGGGTTCTTCTTCTTTAGCTCTAGTCGATTTTGCTACATTTTTCAATGTTTCAAGTTTTAAAATAAAAGTACGATTACACTTCTTACATCTTATATAGATGTGTTTAATTATTTTCTTCTCTTCTTCTTGTACTTCTTTCTTAAAAGGTTCTAATAGGTTTAAATCCTGATTATCACAATTATTGAGAAAACACTGATCTAAAGATATTTTTTCCATTCCACGTCTTGCTAGTGCAATAAATGCATAGCTAGGAATTTCAAGTCTTAAATCATCTTCTTCAACCATATTTAAATAAAAAATAGATATGACTTAATTTTTATCATTATTTTTCATAAAAGTAGACATTCGAGGGTTCGAGAATATTCGGATAAAAAGGACGGAGAAAATTCCTCGCGGAAAAACAGAGGTGGCATTTGTCAGCATATCCGTTCTGAGATTTATAACCTTTTTCAATCGCTAGCTCAAGAAGATTACTTACTCCTCCTTTAGCGACTACTTTTCCTATTATCGGATGTTTTCTGGGTTCAAACTTACTTATTATCTTAGATAGCGAGGTCTTCTTGGCATTCCCGATACATATACCTTGACAACCTTGATGGAAAACCCACCCATTGGGATCTATCATAAACATAGGAGCTTTAAAAATTAAACACTTATCCTTAGGAATTGTTAAAATAGGGAAATATTCAACAAGGTTTTTGATTGCTCGACCTTTCACTTGTACTCCACTTTTTATTACTTGGCAGAAAGGAAACTCCTTTGATATAATATTAGTTATTTCATTTGTTTTATCGTTAAATGGATTTTTATCATTTTGAGATCCGATTGTTTGAGCAATAATAAGTATAGTTTCAATTCCCGTTTCATGAACAGCATTAATTGCTCGCTTTACAAAATCGAGTGGGATAAATTCTTGATGAAAAGCATCAACGCTAAATCCAACTAAATTAACACCTGCCTCCTTTAACTTATTTGCATATTTCTTAGCAATTGTATCATGCTTTCCCCAATATCCATTGGTTGGTAATCCAATCTTTGGAATATCAAATTTTTTCGTTTCCTCAATAAGACAAATTAGAAGATCAAGATTAAGCAGAGGTTCCCCTCCAAAAAAATTGACCTCTCTAACCAAATAATTTTTTGTAACATCTTCCAAATATTTTCTGACATCCTCTGGCTCAACTGTAATTTCTTCCTGGTTTGGAGATGCTTGTAGTGCACAATGTTTGCATTCATTCGTACATTTATAGGACACTAAAAATGTAAGCATATTTATGGGTTTTTTTATACTTTCAGCACTCATTTTATTATACTCTTTCTATTTAATTCCTCTTTAATTTTTAAAATTGTTTCATCAAAGTCTTTAATATAACCATTCATTCTGTCTCGGTTTTCAATAATTGATGCTCTCATTTCTTCAAGTAGCTTAAGTCTTTCTTTAGAAGATAACTCCCCTTTAAATTTATCCGGTTTCATTGCGGTAGGCAACATTTGGATATTTGGAACAACTTCGTAGTGTTCAAGCTCTTCTACATCAACTGAACCACCATTCTGTATAAATGTTGACAGAAAGCGACGATAAGACTGTCTTATTTTACGTTGAGATTGTTTCATTAGATTTAATGCTTGCTTCCCCATATCCGTAATTTCATAAATTTTTTTATTTTTTTCTTCTTCTATTATTCTTATAAATCCTTTTTCCTTCTGGTTATTTAATATCCAATATAGTGTTGATGCAGTAGGGCTCCACATTCCTAATGTACGTTTTTCAATTTCTAATCCTATTTTATATCCATGAGAAGGACCCATTTCAAGAATGGATAGAACAAAAATATTGGTAAAGTTTTTTTTCAATACTTTTTCAAAATTTTTATGATAAGTCTCAACCATGGTTAATCTAACTAGTAATTTTAGATATTTGCTTTATACATGTTTCACTACCAGTAATTGATCTACCAGTAACTGGAATACCAGTAACTGATATAGTGATTGTAGAATATTTAAACCTTAACATCAGATATTCTTATATTCTATATTTTAAAATTGAGCTCAAATAAGTTATACTTTAAATTTCAATCCTAGGATTTTAAAATCTAATAGGATCAAGCTTAATTAATATATATGACTATAATTTAATGAACCAAGCAATGAATCAGAATAAAGAGTTATCAAAAGAAACTATAGACCATATCTCAAAATTAGCATTACTAGACTTATCTGAGGAAGAAAAAGTAAAACTTGCGAAAGAAGTGGGTAATATTCTTGGATACTTCAAAAAATTGGATAATTTAGATACTGGTAATGTTAAACCCATGATACATCCAATAGATGGCTTAAAGAATGTTTTTAGAGAAGATATTCCTTGGGATTCGCTTTCTACTGAAGAAGCATTAAAGAATGCGAAACATAAAAAGGATGGATATTTTAAAGCTCCAAGGATTCTAAAAGAAAAATAATATTTTATTTTTTATATTCATCTGTTAATGTTCTTATTGCCTCAGCCATATCTCTGAGCGCTTTTCTTCTTTCTGTAGGGCTCATTTCATAAAAATCTTCTTCAAAATCGCTACCTATCTTTTCTGTAGATGCCATAACCTGAAACTTTTTATAAACTAAGCTAGTTATGTACTTTTCATAACGATCCAAAGCTTTCTTTAATTTAGAGTAATCTTTAATCTTGTCCCAAAGTTCTAAAGTTTCTAATGATCTAACACCCAGATCTATCCTAAACCAACTTATTGGAAATAATAACTCTCTTTGGATGCCCATCTCAATTATTACTAGATTCTCCTCATCAATGTACAGATCTGGAATTTCGTCTTCTTGAAAAACAATATTATCACTCATAATATAAAGATTTGCAGCACCCCGAGAAGTACAAACAATTCCAGTGGCAAATCCTTTAGCCATTCTTAAAATATCTGCTATGTCTTCTAATTTAGAACCACCTATATGTAAATTTTTTTTTTTAGAACCTTGAAATTCGACTCTAATTCTATGTGCCCCTTTGATATCAGATGATAATTTTGGAAATAAATCTTTATCTCTTGTTTTTTTGTGAGCTTCTAATAATTTATTTATAATATCATAATCTAATTTTAGTCCAGGAATAACTGTATTTTGATTAAGAAATGCATCTACTTCAAAATCAGCGATACCATAAAATAACTTTTCGTTGTTAATAATATTATATATACTTTCTACAATAGTTTTAACTAATGCTTCTGGATCTTCTCGAACTGAATCAAATTCCCTAGTCTCAAATGTATCTATTTGATCTTCTAAACCTTCTTCTTGATAAAAAGCACCCCAACTAAATTCACTAAATATAACTCCTTCTGAATATAAATTATGAAACGCATCGATACTTAAAATGCTCTTGCTTCCTCCAAGTTCAACACCCAATTTAGAGCCAGAAGCTAAAATCGCTGAGGGGGGATTAATAAATTCTATAGGCAATATCTAACACAAGGTTGTGTAATTATTATTATTTAATATTTCCAATATTACTTTTTGAAGTATTCTAATAATTATAGATAAAATTTATATATATAATTAGTGAAATAAGTAGAAAAAGGCTAATCTAAGTTTTCATTTTCTAAATTATTTAAGTCCATTTACATAAAAATTTGAATATAATTGCTTTTTGAGATTAAATCATTCGAAAAACTAGACTAAAATATCACAAAAATTTCTTCTGATATTCTGTATAACGACATAAAATACTAAGACATTTAGTAGGATAATCAAAAAAATCAAAGATTGGGACATCGTAAGATATAAATTTTTGATACCATGGATATTTATAGGGAAAAGGACCAACATAATAGACCGGAATTGAAAATTTCTTCATTAAACGCTTAATAGGTCTAAATAAGCCTGTATCCACTATTTGGGATATATTTCTCATTTTTTCGTCAACACTTAATCCAGATTCCTCGATAGTATCCATTATCTCATCAAAATCAAATACACCATAAACAATAATCACATCGACTTCACCTGAATTCATTAATAATTTTGGAAAATGAAAAAGCAAATTCATGAAATTGGTATCAAAAGTAACATCTACAGGATTACTCACACTAGCCGTAGAAGGAAGTGATTCTTTTAATTTTTCTTGTAGTTCTTGTGAGAATTCTGGTACATTCAATCCATATAGTTCAGCTGTTTTAGCCATCATTGACCCTGATCCTCCAGAATCTGTGATTATTCCTATTCTTTTACCTTGTGGAAAAATTCTATTCAACTGAGCTTGAGAAAATGTTCTAAGATAATAGAGAAAATCCATAATTGAATTAGTGGAGAAAATTCCCGTTTCTTTAAATACAGCATTAAAAATTTTATTATTTCCCGCTAAAGAACCAGTATGGGATCTAATAGAACGATCTGCTGCTTGAGTTCCTCCTCCATACATTGCTACAATGGGTTTCTTTGGTGTTATCTCTTTGGCAAGTTTTAGAAATTCTTTTCCTCTTTTAATTTCTTCTATATACAACCCAATAACGTCAGTGTGAGGATCATGAAACAAATATTCTAAAAAATCAACTATATCAATATTTCTTTCATTTCCTACGGATATTGATTTTCCAATTTTAACTCCCATATTTTTTGCATGCCAAAATATTTGAGCAGCTATAGTCCCTGATTGGCTAACAATAGAAATGTTACCTCTTTCTGGGGGAAGGTAAGGCCAACATGTATTAAAATAAGCATTTTTCTTCTCAGGAAATCCATACCACCCATTGTAAATTCCTAAACAATTAGGTCCAATAAATCTTATATTATACTTATCTGCAATAGCATCAATTTGCTTAGATAATTCCTTACCTTTATTTCCAATTTCTCTAAATCCCCCTGATGTAATGATTAAGCGTTTAATACCTTTTTGACCACACTCTTCCATAACTTTAGGAACTATATGTGTTGGTAATATAAGAAAAGCTAAATCTGGAACAATAGGGACATCAAATATAGATTTATATGCTTTTAATCCCTGAACTATTTCTAAACGAGGATGGATTGGATAAAGAGCTCCACTAAATCCCCCTCCCGCAATAATATTTCGAAGTTGCATAGCACCCATCGTAGTTAATGGACTATTGTTCGCACCAAAAACACAAAGACTTTTAGGATTTAAAATTTCTTCGATAAAATTCTTTCTTGTTGGCTCAACTTTATTTTCACTCATATTTTTAAACCTTAAATATTACAAAGGAAAATAAAAAAAGGAATAATAGTTTTATGACTAAATTTCTAAAATTATAGGCCTTTTATTAATTCTATTTCAGCGGAAAACCCGGGTATCATTCCTTCGTACTCAACAAATCCTTTTTCTTTTAATTTCTTTAAAATTAACCTTACTCCTTCGAATTCATTTTGACAAAGTGTTTGTAATTCCTTGTAATTCAGTTTACCACCTTTTTCTTTAAGTTTTTCAATTATGAAATTTTCTTCTTCTGTTAATTCTGACATAGTTTATCTATTTTTTTAGATTATTAAGATTTATTTGAAATTTATTTAATACCTGTACTCCCAAATCCACCTATTCCACGCTCAGATTCAGGAAGCTCATCTGTTTCAATAAATTTATAATGATACATTTTGGACAATATAATTTGGCAAATTCTATCTCCCTTTTTTAATGTAACCTCTTCATTGGAAAGATTAACAACAATAGCCATCCATTCATTTCGATATCCGGCATCGATCGTACCAGGAGAATTCACAATAGACAGTCCATCCCATAAAGCTAATCCACTTCGAGGAACAACTTTAAAATAATAACCCTCGGGTATTGCTGTTGAAAAACCTAATGGACACCCAATTCTTTCAAGTGGTTTTAATGTATAAGATTCTGTGTCAATGTCTATTAATTCTTTTTTATTTTTCTCATTATAAATTTTTTTAAAGCCTATAATTCTAGCATCTGCCCCGGCATCTCCAGGTTTTGATGGTTTTGGGATAATAGTATTTTCTCTTAATTTCTTTAAGGGAATTTCCTTCTTTCTCTTTTGGTTCATACTATATCAATTTATATTATCCTTAATTTTAAAAAATAATTTTTATTAAATAGATAATTTTTATTAAATAGAAATTTTGTCAAATATTAATAATTCTAACGGTGAAAAATTTGATTATAATTGACAGGTATGACCCTAGGAATGATAAAGAAGGATTAAAAGAGTTATTCAAAGATTTTATTACAGTTAAATCATATTTCTTCTCCCACTGGGAGAAATTCGAGGAAGAACTAAACCGAAGGACTTTAGACCTTCAATATCGAAACTCTATGGTTATAGCCAAAGAAGATGGCAAGATCCTAGGATTTGGAACTTACACATTATTTAGAGATTATTTAGGAAATGATAGAGTATTAATTCATCAAGTAATAACTAAAAAAGAAGATTCTTTCAAAAAAGGAATTGAAGAAAAAATAATTCGAGAGTTACAATTATACATTAAAAGATCTTTAAAAATTGATAAAGTATATTTCATTTGCCCAGATTCAGATGGAGCTTTGAGAAGTCTTTTCTTAAAACTAGGTGTAAAAAAGTCACGTTATATTTGGTATGAAAATGAAATGTAATCTGTTTGTATATTATATCCTTGAAATCCACAAATGAATGGTTAAAAAAACGTGACAAATTCTATTGAAGAGGTAAAACTTCTGAAAGATCAGGAGAAATTTGAAGAAGCTCTTAAAATCTTGGATCTATTATTTGAAAATAATCCTGATTCTGAAGATGTAAAAGAGTTGTTAGTAGAGACGCTATTTGAATATGGAGGATATCTTAATGATTATTATTCTTTAGAATATGAAAAGGCAAAACATGTTTTCGAGAGAATTACTATTTTAAGTCCAAAAAATTATAGAGCTCATTATAATTTGGGTATAGCTTATTTCAATTTAGACCAAATAGAAAAAGCGAAGCGTTCCTTTGAAAAAGCGCTGGAGATTAAACCAGATTATAAATATTGTTTTTATAACCTGGGTTTAGCTTATGAAAGTATAGAAAACTTTGAAGAAGCTTTAAAATATTATGAACAAGCCTTAGAGATTGACTCGCAGTTTTCTTACGCATTAACAGCCCAATCTCAAATAAGAAGAAAACTAGATGAAATAAAACGGATAAAATCTAATTAGAACGATAATTCATATCTACGTTTCATCTTAATCTTCTATGAATAGTACAGCAAATTATTATTATTATTAGTAATACAATTCCCCCTACTATGTATGGAAAAACTTGTGGATCTAAAAGGAAATCTATTATATTGCCTGACTGAAACATAATTACCCCTTTCTTGAAAGTATTAAATCTACCTAGAATTCGTAATATTTAAAATTTGACTGTAGGATATATAAAATTCTGGTACACCTAATCAAAAATAAAAAGAAAAAAATAAAAAGTAGTTAAGAAATTTATCTTTCTAATTGGAAGTT
>JAEOTH010000133.1 GCA_016839915.1 Promethearchaeota archaeon | reverse complement strand
ATGGCTAGTAGAATGGCTGCAGAGATGGGTGCTACTTTTGTAAAGACATATTATTGTGAAAACTTTGAGGAAGTCACAAGCATTTGTCCCGCTCCAGTAGTAATCGCAGGTGGAAAAAAAATCGAAGAAAGAGATGCATTACAGATGTCCAAGAATGCG
This sequence comes from Promethearchaeota archaeon, assembly GCA_016839915.1. Classification (GTDB taxonomy): domain Archaea; phylum Asgardarchaeota; class Lokiarchaeia; order Sigyniarchaeales; family SOKP01; genus Loki-b32. The sequence goes on along the minus strand of JAEOTH010000133.1, from coordinate 29,315 downwards.
ATTGACAAAGGAGCGGTCGGCGTAGACATGGGAAGGAATATATTCCAAAGTGATTCTCCACTTGGAATGATTAAAGCAGTGCGAGCAATTGTTCACGAAAATGCTTCAGTTGATGAAGCCTACGAAATTTATCAACAGGGCCCTAAAGGCTTATAATTATTTTTTTATTTACATTTTTTTGTAAAGGAACTAATTCTATTGATACTTCTATATTTATATAATAAGGAATATAAATATTCAAAATCATTTAATAAAAAGAAATCAAGAAGAAGTGATTTAAAAAATGGCTGAAGAAATTCTAAAATTCACAAAATTAACTTTCATAATCCATTTTGTAATAGGGCTTACATTTACAATTCTTTTTTGGATTCCAGACATTGCACTTCCACTATATGTGGATATAGCGGCACTTAACCTTGTAACTCACGCTATGAGTTTGACAATTGGATGTCTTTTTGCGGGGCTAACAGCGAGTTCCCTACTAGGAATCTTAGCTAAAGAATGGAAACAAGTTAAAATTGTTGTAATTTGCGAAATTGTATGGCTTGTTGCTAATCTAGTTACTTCAATTATCAGTTTTTCTGTTTTTATCGTAGGCATGGCAATACTAACACTTTTAATCACAATAGTGTTGCTAGTGCTCTTTATATTAACTTTTCTGCAACAGGAAGATAAGATAAATCCCCTATTTTAGGAATAACCAGAATAAATCTAATATTTAATTAATCCTTTATTTTTTTCTTATAGTTTTAGAGATTCGAATAGGATATAAAAAACTTAATTTCTAATAAAGTGAGTTTATTAAGGTTTCATTTATTTTTTATTGCAATTGGGTTAATAATTTACAAATTTATACCACGATGCCTCTTCCACAAATAGATAATCTTGAACTCAGAAAAGTTACAGAAGATATTTTGATCGCCCACCAATTAAAACCACCATATTATTTTTCTTGTTGTGATGGGCTAATTATCCTTCCCAAGAAAGGAAGAAATACAAAAACTGTTATTTTAGATTTGAATATTGAACCAAACTTAATTAATCAAATTGATTATCTTTATGGTCCAATTTCAAACTATATTTGTACCCATGGACATATGGATCATATAACCCATATACATCAATGGGAAGCTTTAAGTGCTGTAATCCATGCACCGATTCCAGAAAATACATATTTATTAGATCTTCGCAATTTTTATGAAGGTTTTGGATTTGATAGAGCCATGGATTTTTCAGTTGTGCAAAAATTTGGCGAATTGAACGGCTATCAAAAATGTAATAATGTTAATTCGTTTAAACCAGGTGTAATATTACAATTTGAAAATTTAATAATTGAGACTATTCCATTTTTTGGTCATTCGAAAGCACACATTGGCCTTTTCCTCCCAAAAGAGAGAATTATTCATATTAGCTGCTTAGGTTTTGATCAAAGTGTCCCGGGAGATGATGGATTTGGTCCATGGTATGGCTTTGATGAGTGTTCTCTAGATCAATATTCGAAGGATATCGATCTTGCTCAATCTATTTTTATTGAAAAAACTGATTTTCTGACTTCAAGCCATTCTTATATCGTAAAAAGTCCTGATATAGTCCCATTTACATATATGCGAGAAAAAATAGCTAAAAATCAATCTATTGTTGATCAAGCAATATTATCTCTTAAACTATCTGATAAATCTGAAATTAGTATTAATGATCTCCTTGAATTAGATCTTTTTTTTCCGAAAAAGAAAATGAAAGGATTTATATTGGAAATCTATAATTTTTGGGAATCGGAAATAATAAGTAAACATCTAGAAAGAAGTAAATTTCTTACCTAAAATATTTGTTATTCTTTATCTGGTTCTATAATTACTTTGATAGAATCACCAGCTTCACATACTACTTTAAAAGCTTCTCCAGCTTTACTGAGTGGGAATCTGTGAGTAATTAGATCTACAACATTAATTCTCTTGGAAAATATCCAATTGTAAGCTTCATCGAGGTCCTCCGGAGCAGCACCATAAGATGTCATGATGGTAATCTCGTTTCTCCAGTACTTGTTTATAGGGACATTAAGGTATACCCACGGCTCTGGAACTGCAAAAAAAATAATCTTACTTCCGGGGGATGCACATTCTAAAGCTTGATTTGCAGCTGATACAGCTCCAGTGCATACTATAACAACATCAGTTAATCTATATTGGTTGATCTCTTTTATTTTTTCTGGTAAGTCTTCATTTGCATGAAAAATGAAATCAGCTCCAAACTCTTTTGCTTTTTTTAGCCGGAACTCATTGACATCCGTTGCGATAATTTTTTCAGCACCCCTTAGTTTTGCCAATTTGATATGCAATAATCCAGATGCACCGCAACCTAAAATTAAGACAGTAAATCCTTTTTTAATATTTGATAAACGCTGAGCGCGACATACACAACCTAAAGGTTCAATAAAGACTGCTTCTTCATAAGAAACACTTTTATCTAAAACATATACTCCTTTTTTTTCTATGTTGATTTTTGGGATTTTAACATATTCAGCGAAACCTCCAGGATCAAAATTTGTATTATGAAGTAGATTACAAGCAGTATGATGCCCTTGTTTACAATAATGACACTCAAAACAAGGTACGTGGTGCGATACAAATACACGATCTCCTATTCTAAGATGTTTTATAGTATCGCTTTTCTCTACTATTTCTCCGGCAATCTCATGGCCCAAAATTAATGATTCAACTCCCAGCTTTTTCATCTTCGCTTTTCGATAATATTCTAGGATGTCTGAACCACATATACCCGATTTTTTTACCTTAACCAAGAACTCTCCTGGACCAATTATGGGTTTGGGCATTTGATCAGTTCTTACGTCATCATTACTAAAATACCTTGCAACTCTCATTTTTCAAATACTCAAAATAATTATTAAATTATATTTTGTCTGTGATTATTTATAACTTTTTAAAAAAATTTTTATTAAATATTAATTGGAATTAAACTTCCATTTTATTTTAGTGTTTAAAGTAATAACTTAATTGAAAGTTGTCTTAAAGTAAAAAAAAATGGAAATGAGAAAAATAAAATTATTTATTTTGCTTTCCTGCGCCTTAATAATTTAAAAGCAATGTCTGTTCCCATTCCTTGCTTATAGGCTAATTCAATCCATAGCATTCCTAAAGGTTCAATTAATCTAGCATTTATGAGTGGTCCAACATCGATCACCTCAAAACCGAGATCGAGTCCTAATTGCTTTACTTTAGATTTTGCATCAAGATCATCTCCACAAACAAATAAACTTGCTTGTTGGGATCCAAATTGCGTTTTGTTTAAACTTTCTACTCCAATAGTATGAACTGTTTTGATTACTTTAGCTCCTACTGCCCATTTTGCTACTTTTTCTGCTGCAGATGGAGCAGGTTCTATTGAAGGTCCTCCCAAATGGGGTGCAGCAGTAGTAGTAGAGTCTACAATAATCTTACCTTCTAAATCTCCTGCTTTTTTGATTGATTCTTTTGCGCCTGAATATGGAACTGCAAGAATGATAACTTCACTATGTTTTGAAGCTTCTTCATATGTTCCACCAGTTGCATTGGATCCGATTGAATTAGCTAACTTAATTGCTTTCTGAGGATCTTGGGACCCAAACATAATCGTATGCCCCTTTTTTGCCCAGATTTTCCCTAAAGTACTCCCTAATCTTCCTGTTCCGATAATTGCTATTTTCATAAAAAATTCCTCTTAAAAAAAAATTAAAGAATTAGCATATCTCATATTTACTTTGGTAATTGTATCATTGAATAAAATATACCTTAATGTATTTAAATCTTGTTTAAGGATTTCTTTCTAACTAATATAATCAAAGAAAAATAAAAAAAGAATAAAAAAAGTATGACTAACTATTTTTATTAGATTTGCTCCTGATGAGCATTTTAAAGCTCTCGTCATCAAGATCTTTAAACATTTTCAATTCGTTTGATAAAAAATCATGCAGAGCTATTCTTATCGCTTCACTTCGAGAAGGATAAACACCCATATCATTTAAAATTTGAATTGCTTGCAAATACTTCTCTGGTAAATTTATTGTAATTATCTTCATTTTTCCCAACCCATTTTGCAAAAAATTTAAACTCATCTAATTACTGAATTATATACTTTATATATTTTGTCGGATCTTTTATAAATTGATTATATTAATCCTTTAATTGTATTAATCCTTTAATGGCTAACGAATATCCTTCTATCAAATATCTAATAATGGTATAATAATATTAACGCCCTAATATAGAAATTTATTGCTATATAACTATAAAGAAATTAGTAATTACTCTGGTTTTGTGAATGATTTCACATGTAATATTAATGAAAAAGCTGATTTATACAATTCTGCATGGCCAACTTCTTTAATATCTTTTAAATAATTTATTGTATAATCCTCTTCTCGTTTTAAATAATTTTTATCTCTTGTCTTATGATCTTGATCAAAAAACACATCAATTTGTAAGGATTTTTGATCTAAGCGACTAGGCATTTGAGGCATCATATTAAAAGCAAAAACTAAATCAGGATCTGATTCAATAGAAGCATCTGCAACAAAGAGGATATTCGGTCCAGCAACAGCTAAAAAACTTTCCAATGAATGGAATATGTCATCAACTTTTATAGTTAATTTTGAATCAACATCAAAAGTACTAAAATCAGTAATTTTCGGTAGAAGGAATTTTTCTTTCCCTCGAAAAGCTAAACTCATTTCATTTGGATTGAGGAAGCTTCTTATAACCGAATCATCCTTGCTCATAGTAAATTCATTAGAAATAGGATCATTCTTAACGTATATTATCAAAGACCCTGCTGATATTAAATTAATTTTTTGATAATAAATACTATAAACGGGATCATAAGGGAGGTTTATAACTTCTTTATTGCCACCTAAGCCAAGTTGAGCTAAAATATTAGTTGGAACTTGGCTAGTTAAAGTAAACAATAAAAAAGATCTAAAATCATTCAATTCAATAAAGTTAGTAAAATTTTCAAAGATTTTATGAACAGTTTTTACTTTTTGTTGTAATTCATTAGACATCTTAATTACTTTTGAGGGAAAAGTTGAGTTTATTGTTTCAAGAAATTAAAGATTATAATTAAATCTAACCATCCTTATAATTTGATAGAAATTTCTCTAATGAATTTTTAACATCTCGAGTTATATGATGTTCTATTTCACAAGATAGATTATCAATAGCATCTTCATCCTCCATTTTTAATACTTTAGCGAAAAATTGGTAGAGTAAAGCGTGTATTTCATTTAGTTGTTTAGCAATTTTCTTGCCTTCTTCAGTCAACCTTATGGCTTTCCTAGGTTCCCATTTAATCAATCCTTTTTTGGTAAGTTTTTCCAACATACCTGTGACTGAGGCGGGTTCTACATTAAGACTTTCTGCTATTTCTCTGTTAGAGACCCATCCACCTTTTTTGGTACGTGAGATTAAGTAGATCTCATCTAAATATCTTTGATAACTTTCGGGAATGTCTGAAATCTTTGAATTCAATTTTATACCTCGCCATCTGAATTAATTAAGTTACTACTTATAAATTCTTTATAATTTTTCTTTTTTACTATCTTCTTCCAAAAGTAAAATCAATCCAGTTACGTAAAAAATTAAAGATTTTATATTATAGTTGACCTTTTTATGATATAAATAAGAAATAAGTATAAGTATATAAAGAAATGGCAAAAAAATTCCCTGGTACCTTATTCTTAGTAGTTGGAAACTCCGGTTCTGGCAAGGATTCGATAATTTCAGGAATACTTAAAAGCTATCCTTCTCATTTGAAGCAAGTATTCGCTCCAAAAAGGTATATAACAAGGCCTCCGTCCGAATTTGAAAAAAATGTCTCTTTAACTCCCGAAGAATTCAATGAAATGGAAAAAAATGAAATTTTTGTTTTAAAGTGGTATATTTATGATTTAAACTATGGAATTCATAAAGAAATTGAGGATTATCTTAAAAATGGACACCCAGTTATTATTAATGTCAGCCGTATAATAGTAAAAGAAGCAAGAGAAAAATACGAAAATATCAAAGTGGTTTTTATTGATGTACCTTTTGAAACTACTTTTCAAAGGATAAAAGATCGAAAAAGAGAAAGTGAAGGTTTACTGAAACAAAGAATGGAACGGGCAAAAAAAAACCAAAAATTTCAAGAAGCAGATTATGTTATAGATAATTCAGGGGATTTAGATGATGCAATTAATCAGTTTTTAAACTATCTTTTAGAAGTTATAAATTAGAAAGAAAATGAGAAAAATTAAGTAAGGAAGAGTCCTATATGTTACAATATCTCAAGTTATTGTGTATACTAAGAATCTTCATCCTATTTGGATTATAACCTTAAGAATATATTAAGCAAATTCATATTTTAACACTAACGTTAAAAGTAATATTTTGTAATAAAAAAAAAAGATTTTAGAATATCTTTTTTATCTGTTATGATGCAATTTTCCTTTTTTCAAAACATTACACAACCTTACAAGCTAAACAACAACAGCAGGAGAACTACATCCAGGAATCCTAAAATCAGTCCAACAATAGCAGCAGATTTATTCTCATCTGCGATGATACCAACAACACCAATAACAATTGCAATCGTCCCAAAAATAAAACCAAAAACAAATAATCCTAGGATTCCAAATATCACCGCGATAATACCAGCAGTATTACTTCCACCTGAAGGAGATGGTTTTGCAATTGTAGGAGCTTTAACTGATGTATGTGGAGTGTCTACTACACCCTCTAAAATTGCTCCACAGTTGGGGCAAAATCTTGCTTTAAACTCAATCAGGGATTGGCAATTGGGACAAGAGGTTGAAGCTTGTGATTCTAGAAGCACTCCTCCACAATACACACAATTATTTACCCCGAAGTCTATCGGACACCCACAATTAGTGCAAAGAATAATTATAGGTACTTCGACAGGCTCTGATACAAGCTCTGGAACGGTGATCCCTTGATGCTGTAATTTCGTTTTAAGTTGGGATCTTTTTATTATAAGTCTATCCAATCTATTCTTCATTTTTTTTAGGTCACTTTTTTTTCCCATATTTCTATTATGAAGTCTTGATTCTAAGGAAGCCCTTGTAACATATGGGTTCACAGTACTAGTAGTGGGAAATTTAATAGTTTGCTTGGCTATACTTTCAAGTTTTCTCTTTTCTTTATGGTGTTCCATCTGAGTTATAGTACTTTCGATTTCAAGCTCTTTTTTAGCAATTGTAAGTCTGAGATCTCTTATAGCTTGATCATAAAATTCTATAGTCTCACTCATTTTAATTACCTATTTTGATTTTTTTGCCTCTTTATCCTTATACGATATATAACAGATTTATGTATTTAAACTATGTATATCGTTATCTATCTATTTTACTTTTCCAATCAGATTTTTTTTTAGAAGTTGTAAAGTAAAAGATTCTAACTGATAAATAGAATAATTCTTTACAAACTGAAAATTCGGCAATCCCACAGTTCTTTTTACAGGATGTTTTTATTATGACTCATAAGTACATATGCATAATAGCGTTAAGGGCTAATTGTATGGCAAGATCGACTGTCGAAACGTGTAATCCCCTTGATCCTTGCCCAAAAGTAATGGCGTTAAATGATAGACTTCCTCTTAACCATACATTATGCATGGTACTTACTTTTTAATTGTCTATAAGATCATAGTTTAAAAGATAAAATTACGTAAATACTTGCTCTTTGGTATATAATTTCAGAATATTATAATCGAATGTTCTATAAAAGTGTCTATAAAAGTAGTTGAAAGACTAAGTGAAATAGAATAAATTTTTTTAGAAACTAATATTAGGATTTATTATAACAAAAATTAAACATGGCTCGGTTCGTATAGAAAACTTTCTGCTTCAGTGAGTTTATATTATGGTTTAGTATTGGGGACGAATTTAGTAAGATTTACTAAACTCCCTACTGTGAATCCCTAGAGACGGGTTCAATTCCCGTACCGAGCCCTCCTTATTTTTATTATAGGCTAAACAGGGCAACAATTTGACAGATATTGATCCAGAAAAGCTTCGAAACCTTCCAGGATGGGAAAAATCAGCACCAATACCATTATGTATGGGAGGAGACTATCGAGCTTTAACATTTTGTTGTAAGCCGGGGTATTCACTGACATTTGGCTTTAAGTGTAAAAGAGATGAAACATTAAGGGAATTAGGTCTTAGTTCAGAGGAGTTCATCGAAATTAAAGAGGATTTCTCTAAAGAAAACCAATGGGATTCTGAATTAGTGTGTTTCGGATCACTCTCTTATTGTTGTATGAGACGAGATGGTTGCTCTAAAAGAGATATTGCCTTATCAGAAAGGTATCCAAATACACCTATAGAGGATATAATGAAAATTTATTTTAGAAAAAAAAAGGAATTGTCTAAAAGAATATTGGAATCTATTAAAAACGAGGATGGAAAAAAGAAAATAAAACCCTTTTTAGATTTATTTTGAACATCACATACTAACTATAAAAATCGAGAGAAATATTCATAAATGTAAAATTAATGGAAATTAAAAATAGATATGATTTTTCTTTTTATTCAGATGAGTAATAGGAAATTTTATAAAGCACTTTTTTTTCACTTAATTAAGATGCGTCTAGAACAAGTATTACCTCATCCCCATCGGGAAGATATATATATTAATGAGATAATCACCTCTCATAATAATGTTACGCAAAGCGACAAACAAATGGTAAATCGCCTCCTTTTAAAAGAAGTCGCAAGGAGAGGGATAGAATTGTCTGCCTAAAACTCATTTTTTTCCTTAAAAAAAAAAAGAAAAAAGGAATTATAATTATTTGTTGATTTTTGTACAAATTAAGGGAACCACATATGCTACTACAAATGATAAAATTGCATAACGTCCAAATCTATAAAATGCACTATCGATTTCCAATAAATACTCAAGAGGAATAAAAATTACAAGAGCTATAACTAAACCAATTATTACATTAAGCACTTTCTGTTTATTAGTCAATTGAGATGGGTCGTAATTAACAAATTCTTGTTCTAAGATATAGCCAACTCCGAAACCTAATAAAACGCCCCCCACTAGACCAAATGCTCCATTATCTGAATAATCAGGAGGAAAATTTTGCGTTGCTAATTGTACATATGCCCTAGGCCATAAGAATGTTCCAATCAAGAATAATCCAAGAGAAACAATAACTGTTATAACTAGTTTAGTAATGAGATTCAGTTTATTGAACTGCTTAGTAAAAATTGGTTCTAAGTAGATGAAAGCTAATAAAAAACATATGCCTATCAATAATGCACCAACGATATCTTGAAGATCATGTACGCCGATAATTATTCGTGAAATTGCAACAAGAAAGACTATAACAGAAAATACAATTGGAATGATTGGAATCTCTTTATACTTCTTTAAATCTTTAAATTCATAAGAAATATAGCCCCAAAAACTTGTGCCATTTTGTGTATGACCAGATGGAAATCCATAAGATGATTCAATAACACCTAATTCTTCTGTTAGATCTGTGTTACCAGGAGGTCTACCATCTTGGAAAATTTCTTTAATTATTCCATTTAAGTAATATGAAAACAACAAACTCAACGTTAAATTTTTTGCAATTTTCTTATTATATGCCAGATATATAATTGCAACGATTATTATGAAAACAATAGGGTCGCCAAGGTAGGTAATAGCTTTAAATATAGCTCTTACAGTGGAACTGCTAGAATAAAAAGCTAAATTAACCTCAGGGATTAATGAAATCAAACCAACTACTAATATAGCTAACCATGTAATTCCTATTATCATTAAAGCTTTTTTAGATAAAATAATCTTTTTTTCAGACATTTTTTTCCAACCAAATTAGATTTGATTAAGATTTTATTTGTTAAAGAAATTAATAAATATTTATATGAAATTATTAAAATCAAATTAACTGGGTTATTAATAATAAAACCAAATATTTTAATGAAAATCGGCTTTAAAATAAGAATAGTCTTTAATCTATCTTAATATCTGTTTGTTTTTCATCAATTTTTTTTAGTTTTACTTCCAAAATGCCATTAGTATACCTAGCTCGCGCATAATCTGAATTGATCGCTGAAGCTAATTTAACTTCTTTATAATACCGCCTACCTTCAACTTTAGATTTCGTGGATATTGTTAAAGAATCTCTAGAGGCTTTTAATTCAATATCATCTTTCGTAACTCCCGGCATTTCGCAAATAACTATAATCTGATCGCCTTCTTCATTCACTTCTGTTAACGGTTCTCTTACTTTTTTAGCTTCTGGTTCTCCAGAATATGGTTTTGCTTTAAGATCACCGAAAGAATCTATAATCGGTTTACCATCAGGGCCAATATTAATATTGACTCCATACATTATTGGAAAACCAAACTTGTCTTTATGCTTTGTAAATTCTTTCATAATATCTTCTGGTGAAAGATTCTGAAACTCAGAAGGTAGAGTATCTGCGATTCTTTCATAAAGATCTCTAAAAAGACGTTGAAAATCTTTCGATCTAAATAATTTAGTTGGATCCATTATAAATTTATTAGGATCACTGAAGAATTTGGTTGGATCTTTAAAAAATTTAGAAAAATCAAAGGGTTCTCTTCTTTCCTCATCCTCATCTTCTTCATCATCACTTTTTTTTTTTGGCATGTTTATTTTCCTCTAAATACAGGCAAATCTTTAATTATCAATTAAATTTAATAGGCAAAATTTTTAATTAAATATTATAATAGCTAAAAACTAATTAGCATATATTCTAGAAAAAATTGTTTGGATTAATAAATTTATTCTACATAAAAACTTATTTATTAAAAACTAAAAACCGAAGAGGAGATTAAAATGTATTCTGAACTTTCGGATGATGATAAGGAGATGTATTTAGATGTGCTAAGGGAAGCACCCATAATGCCATTCTCGAATTTTGTATCTAGAGGAGATATACCTGACAAGGTTGATATTGCGCGACCTAGGAGTTACATTGATCGAGAAGTATATAGACTTGTCCAACAGACTTTTAGGGATAAATCGAGTCGTTTAATTCCAATTTTAGGTTCAGCGGGGACAGGAAAAACTCATGCTTACCATTCTTTTAAGGACAAAGAAAGAGAAAATAAAAAGAAATTAGAAGCTACTGATCAGTTAGAAGAAATTGATGCTGGTAAATTCGCGACTGCTACTGATTGGACTATTGTTTACGTACCAAGCCCTCCCGCAAGCATTCGTGTCTTACTCCATGTTTATACCTGTATTATTGAAGAACTTGGTGCTGAACTAATTGATATTGTATCTGATAAATTAGTCAAGAAATGGGGGGGTGCTAAAAAAGGAATTTTCCAAAAACCCAAAGTAGAGGAAGTGATTCAAATAGGAATCAGAGAATTCCCTGGAGTTTTTGCCGACTGCGTGAAAGCTTTGGTAACCTATCAATTAGATAAAAATAAAAAACCATTAGCAGAGAGATGGCTTCTCGGAGAAGATTTAGATGATGAAGAATTAAATGAAATTGGTATAAATTCTGTTTTAGAGGAAGATGACGTGTGCCTCGCAATGATTAAGATCATTACAGAAAATTTAGATAAAGTCCTTATCCTTTATTTTGATGAGTTAGAGAGTCCTTATAGGATGTTGGGAGAAGCTGCAGAAGTGAAATTCCTTGAAATACTTAAAAGATTATATAATGAAGTGAAAGGATTAGTTATAACAATTGCAGTTTTAAAAGAAATTTGGCCTAGAATCATAGAGATTGCAGATGCTCCTTTAAGATCAAGAATGGAACCTGAGCAAGAATTAAAACCATTTAGCTTAAATGATTTAAAAATCTACTTCTCAAAATCTATGGAAACCTTCTGGGAAGACAATAACTTGAATCCTCCTTTATATCCATTGTTTCCATTAAACGAAAAATTAATTGAAATGATATATGAAAAAACAAAAGGGAATCCTAGAAATTCTATTAAGCTTTGTAGAAGATTCATTGATAAAATAGTTATGGAAGAAATGTCAGTCGACGAATTATTGAAAGTTGGAGCAGAGATTGTTGCAACTGCTAGACCTAAAGCAAGGATTGAAGAAGAAGAAGTGATTGATTTTTCCAAACCAAGAGAAATTATCAAGAAAACAATTGAAGATATTTTAGCGGAAGAAGAATATTCTATCGAAGTGAATCCTCAATCTGTTGCTGGTGCTACTTTAAAATATATAAATATGGTTGGAGAAGATAAGGGAAAAAAGTTTAAAACACAGTTGGACTTTAAATTTAAGCTTGGAAAAAGAACGCAGACTTTGGCAGCATTAATCGAAGCAGAAGGAAAAAAATGGGGTTTAGAGATTCCGTCGATTAAAACATTTGACAGAAGTGCTGGTGTAGCAGGATATTATGCTGCAAAACGATTAAAAGATGCAATAAGCGAAAAAGTAATTGATTCAGGGCTTTTAATTGTGCCTATTGGGACTGGGGGCGCCAAATACGATATAATTCTTAAAGATAATCTAAATATCAATAAAGTAGAATTGAATAATGAGCTTGGAGAAAAATTAATAGCTAATGCGTTAAAATACCCAACAGAAAAAGGATGGGATATTTGTAAAATTATTTTCAAAGATATTGGAGAATATCAACCTCCTCCAGTTGAAGAAACACCTTCTAATGAAGAAAATTCTGGATAACTTTAAGTATTTAAATCTTATTTAATAGATCTTTTATTTTATCATTTAAATCATTTAATTCTTTTGCTAATCGAGAAGCTTTCTGTGTGCTATTTTTTAGCTGCGTTAAATTACCAACTAATTCATGTTCTTCAAATGTGAGTGAAATTTCAATTAATCTATCTATCGGTTCAGCAAAATCATAGTAAAAATGTAATTGATTAACTTCTAAATCAGTAATTATTTTATCAATCTTTCTGTAAAGATTCTCACGTTCCTTTATTAAATCGGGAAAGAAACCTACCTGTTCTCCCTTGTTTTCTAAAAATGAAGCAATTTCCTCTTCTTGTATGAGCTCGGCTAATTCAGCTGCTTTTAAAAAGCTCTTCTTTGCCTTTCTATAAAGCTCTTGATTTAACAAGTCATCAGCAATTTTTACTTCAGCAGCAAGTTTTTCAGGAATTTGTTCTCCAAGGTCTATCAATTCACGGGCTTCAGAGAGTTTTCCATCATCTAGCATTTTCTTGGTTCTCTCATTAATGGTTTCTTTAATAATTTTGGGTTCTTTTAGTTTCTCCATTAAGCTTAGTATTGAATTTAATGTATTTTTAATGATTTCATTCATTTGATTTTTATCATTAGAGAAATTATGAATTATTTTTTTCTCAACAGTAGTAAATATACTTTTTAAAGAAACTAAATCCTCACTTTCTTGCAAAATGAAACTTAGATATAGATTTTCTTTTTCTAAAGATTCAGCATTAACTTTTTTTGAAAAATATCGATTACCTTCTATATGGATTGTAATATCTAATACTTTTTTCTTATCGTGTTTTTCTGAAAATTCTTTTAAAATTTCTGGTGATATTTTATCGTCTTGTTTTAAATAATATTCGGCCAATACGTTGGGTCCAAAAGATTTATCAATTTCATATAAAATTATTGCTCTTGGCATTTCATCAAATCTTTGATAATGTTATTTTAGTAATTAAATATATTTTTTAGAATTAATAAGTAAATAGGGTAGGGTTTAGTATTTATTTAACAATGTCATAAGTTATTGATGGGCTCATAGACATGGAAGGCCTTATTAAAATATCTGCATGTAATTTTGGGGGAAAATTAGAGAGAGAATTAGAATTGAAAGAATGCTATTTTTCTTGAGTTATAAAAATAATTCTATTTTTTGTTTTATTTATCTAGGGATAAAGGCTCTTTTTTTATTGGTTTTAAAGGAAGACTTGACAAGTTATTATACCATTTTGGATATTTTTCAGTAAATATTTGATCAATCTTCTTAATGGGAACATCTGCATATGTACCCCAGTCTCCTATATATTCTACAAATAATTTCCCTTCTGTATCATATGGTGCAAATAAAGCATCACTTTCTCCATCAAACTCGACCATAGGAAAAAATCCTCCTTTAATACAAGTTTTTTTATCAAAAATAGGTGCTGCTTTTACCCATGTACCGTTTAAAAATAATTCACTATACGCATGACAATGAAATGCATTTGTACCCATTAGATTAACTAATTTTTGAGATATTTTATGATTAATAATATCCACCATATGAATACGGGCAGGAATCCCTATTGCTCGACCAAAAGTTGATAATAATGTAGCTTTAGACATACAAAAACCATATTTTCTTCGCAATGTAACTGAAGCTTTAAGATTTGCTTTAACCTTTGGATAATATGAAAAAGCATTATATTTTACCTTGTCTCTAACCCAATAGAATAAAGCAGTTGTTTTTTCCTTATCCGTTTTCAAATCTTTCGTAATTTCAAGTGCTTTATTTTTCACATGCTTTTTATTGAAATTAAGAAATTCAGTTGGTTGTAGATATATATTCAAATCCTCCATGATTATGAAAAAAATTAATCCTTTTAGAATTTTGCCCTATCAATTTATAAAAGCGAATCTAATGGCTTAAAATGAAGTAACAGTGAGATTACAAAATAATAGTCCAGAATAGTTAAACAATTAATTAGATGATGTAAGGCAAGTATTATTTAAAAAATAAATTTATATCAATAGATTTTTATAATTCTATTATTACTTAAAACTCGAGTTTAAAACATTATATTTGTGAAATTGCTTGATTGGTTTACTACTTGTACGTTTTGATCCTCTTTTTGGACCTAGTATTTTTCTAAAAGCTCCAAAATCATTAGATGAATCTCTCGTACAAGATATACCCTCGTTAATAGAGCTCCCCACAAAAGGAGCTTTTATTCATATATTTAAACAAACTAAAACAGCCAATTTATTCTTCAAACAACCAAATAAGTTTGCTCGAGGAGGATATGAAAGCTTTTTAATAACAATCATTACAGATATTAAAACTCAGATTAGCTTAGTTCTAGCAAATGAGCTTCTTGGAAGTTTTGTAAATTACATTGTAAATCTTGAAGATGCTTACCTTGCATTCGATTATGAACCTAAAGATCACAAAGCTGATCCAATTAAACTAAAAAAGATCGAGACCTTTTTTTTTTCTTATTATGAGTCCATTAAACCAGTAATTAAAACTCTAGAAATAGCAGAAAAAAGATATCAAGCACTATTTCAAGCTGCACGGGATGCGATTTTTATAGTGAACCGCGATTCAGGAGTTATTATTGATGTTAATTTGGAAGCAGAAAGATTAGTTGAAAAAACAAAAGAAGAGATTATTGGTATTAAGGCATTGGAGCTTGATTTATTTGATGAAGGGTTGGTAGACAAAAATGTAGTTCAGCATTTAATTAATCAACCGCCTCCAATTATCTCAAGAATGAAAAAATCAAGTAATAAACAGCTTTATTTAGAAGTCAGCGTAAATGAGATTAAGTTAGGGAATGAAATCTTTATTCAATATCTACTTCATGATCTTTCTGATATCTATTTGGTCGAAGA
Organism: Promethearchaeota archaeon; assembly: GCA_016839915.1. Classification (GTDB taxonomy): domain Archaea; phylum Asgardarchaeota; class Lokiarchaeia; order Sigyniarchaeales; family SOKP01; genus Loki-b32. Next base: position 13,736 of record JAEOTH010000133.1, on the reverse strand, counting down.
AAAGCTTAAAAAACATGCTAGAGAAATACAAACCTTGAATAAATTCATTAGCATTGCTAACCAGTCAAATGATTTGAAAAATTTATTGAAAAAAACGATAGATTATTTTCTAGAAATTTTTAGTTTAGAAGGATGTTGCATATATCTAGTTGACAAAACAACAAAAATTGCTAAAATCCAGTCACATAAATTGCTCCCTCAGTTCTTTTTTGAACAAAATGATAATTTAAAAATTAATGAAACCCCCTATGAAATTGTTTTTACCCAAGGCGTAGCTCTTTTTAATCAAAATTTTCCAGAAATCATCAAAGAATTCTTTAAAGGAGCAGAATATATTTCTGGTGCTGTTGTCCCATTATTTTCAAAATTTGAGATTATAGGGTCAATTAATTTGCTTTTAAATCAATTTAAATCTTTATCTGCTGAAGATATGGAAATAATAATCACAATTGCTCTGGAAATTGGGACAGCAATAGAAAAAATGCAAAACCAAGAAAACCTGAAAATTAGTGAAGCTAAAAATGCAATTTTACTTAATCATATCCCTTTTTCAATTTTTAGAATCTCTATAGATGGTATTTTTCAGGATATTAAATTGGATAAAAAAATTGAGAAAGTGTTTGAGTTAAATAATTCTTCTCAAAATCTTATAGGTAAAAGTATAAGTGAAATTCTTCCAGAACAAATTAATAAAATAGCATTATCTAATATAGAAAAAGCCCTTGAAACTCAAAAGGCAATAGAAATGAAGTTTTCACTACCATATAAAGAAAACCAGGTAATATTTCGTTCAGATATTATCCCAATTGGGAAATATGAAGTTTTAATATTTCTCTATAATTTAACTAGAACTTGGTAATTGGTTTAAAACAGATCGTAATTTTATGGCTTTCTCTTGTAATTCAATTGAAAGTGAATCATCTCCTAATTCTAGACAAATGCTGCTAATTTTTTCAAAAATATTGATAGCTTCATTGAATTCACCTTGTTCTAAAGCCCTTTGTGCTTTATCCATAAAAATATCTCTATCAAAGATAGGTCTTAGTAAAGGTGATATTTCTGCATCCATATCTAAAAGATCAGCAATTATTCGGATCATTTTTGGTCGATTATTAGGATCAATTGCGATCATAGAATATGTTTTTTGCCCCATTAGCCTCTCAATATCCTCAACTTTCATTGCTTCTGGCAGATCTTGTTTATTTGCAATAACCGCTAAGCGAGCATAAGGTATAACTCTGTTTACCAATTCAAAGAAGTATCTACTCTTTTCCAAATTCTCTAAGGTTGAATCTGTCATTAGAAGTACAGCATCACTACCTCTTATAAACTTCTCCCAGAGGAAATCGAATTGATCTTGTCCTGCAAAGTCCCAAAGGAAAAAATGTAGCTTGCCAATTTTGATTGTAGCAACTTCACCTGTAATAGTAGGAATATGTTGCATCGGAATTTCTTCCGATTTTATTAATTTGGTGGTTGTTGTTTTTCCAACACCAGAAAAACCAACAATCGATATTTTTGGCTTTAAATTTCTATGGATATTATCAACAATGGGATTAAGAACATCTGGGATAATGTTAAAATTTCCCTCTTTTAGATTATCACCAAAAAAATCTAAAAATTCTTTTTTAAATTGATGTAATTGGGGTTTAATATTCTTGAAATCATCACCTAATCCAGTTACAAGAAGGAAAACTAGATTTAATTCCTTTTCTGCAATATAAGAAAGTTTAAATTTAAAAAATTCATAAGAAGCGGTTTCTTCGGCAAATTTCGAAAAGGCTGCTTTTTTTATATTTAAATATACATTAGTAAAAAGAGAATCATCTAATCCTTTAGCATAATTCCTTTGATAGACAATATTATCGTTTAAAATTATATATACTTGTCTCAACATGGTTTTTTTCTAAGAATTTTCCTAAATATAATATTTGCTTAATTCTTCCTTTACCTTATTTATTAATTCGTTTAATTCATCTTCTTCTAATGTTTCAGAAAAAAAGAAAATATCATTAAAATTTGAATGATAACTGCTGATATTCTCCCCTAACATATATAATATTTTAGAGCCTGCGTTAATAAACTTGCTTTTTGAAAAATATTCTTTTGTTGAATTGGTTGATTTATGTATAGTTTCATATAAATAATAAAGGATACTTGTATCAAAATCTGAAGAATTAACTTGAATAATAAGGTTATTATTTTGATTAGTAACCACACAGATTGTTTTAGATGAGTCTTGGATAATTTTTGTAATAATTTTTTTTAAATTTGAAGAATCTTTTGAATAATTACTAAAAATATCTGAAAGAGCGTTATAAACTGTAAATATTAAATTCGGATGTATACTAGTAAAATAAATCGGTAATTCTTCAGAAAGTTTTAATTGTTTTATTACTTGTCTTCGAATAAGATCAAGCATACTACCGATTTTCTTATTAATTAAAAGATCCATTTTATGCAGAAATAATATAATTTTAGCATCAAATTCGTGCTTTTTTTTAATTTCATAAATCTTTTTAACATCATCAATTATGTCTTGAGAATTTTCTATCCATGTAGGATAATCGAAGATATATATAATTGCACTGGTATCTCCAAATGTTAAAATCTGTTTTTGATCATCTTCCAATAAGATAGGGAGTGATTGACCTGGTGAATCTAATAAGCTAATCTTCAAATCCATAAAATCATGTACAGAATATTGTATCCCAATTGTAGCCTCAAGAGGGAAAATTACTAACTCATTCGGATCTTCTCCATCAAAAATTACTTTTTTAATGGTTGTTTTACCTACTTCAGGTTTTCCTACCATAGATATTTTAGTTACCATCGCCTAACATCTTTCCTTTTTAATAAAAAGAGTTCTTTTTATAAAAAATAATAAAAAAAATATTTAAACTTGAGTAAATATAAAGAAAAAAGCCTTTTTTTTAATCAATTGTATTATTTATTTTTTCTTCTAAAAAAATTGGTTAAAAAAAAATTTTAGACCGAGACAATTTTAAATTTTAGAGGCCAATAAATCAATAATGTCAATCAATTTTATTTTTTGTTGTATTTCTGGACTCATCTCTTCATACGCATCTTTTAAGTTTCCGATGCAAAATGGACAACTAGTTGTTAAAACATTTGCACCTGATTCTATTGCTTCCATAATCCTTTCTTTTGAAATCTCTACCGCTAAATCTGCAAATTGACTTTTAACGCCACCACCCGCTCCACAACACCATGCATTTTTACGATTTCTTTTCATCTCAATAAATTCAATTCCCGGGATTTTAGAAATCACTTCACGTGGTATCTCATAAAGATTCATATGACGCCCGAGATGACACGGATCATGGTAGGTAACCTTTAACGTCTCACTTTCTTCTGCTTTAAATGGAATTTTGTTTTTATTTAACATATCAATTAATATTTCTGTAATGTGCTTCACTTCAAAAGGTAAATCTTCCTCTAATAATTCAGGATAATCTTTTTTCAAAGTTCTGTAACACCCAGCGCACGCTGTAAATACAATTTTTGCTTCTGTCTTTCTGATCTCTTCTACATTATGTTTTGCCATATCAATTACAGAGTTTCCATCCCCTATTCTTAAGCCAATAGAGCCACAGCACCACTCATCTTTAGATATTGCTATTTTTATTCCTGCCGCATTTAAAATTTTCATCATATTCTTTAATGTATCAACTTGTCTCAATGGTATTGTGCAACCTCCGAAGAACATGAACTCACCTCTTTCTCTTATCTCAGGGAATTCTTCTGTCCATTCAATCTTTTTAGTTTTATCCTCCCCATATGGGTTCTTCATTTTACTATCCCTCATATAATCAATTAAATTCTCATGTCGATCAAGAGGCGCAAAACCAGCTTCAATTAGATCTTTTCTCAATGCTTCCCAAACTTTAACATGATCAATCCAATTAGATGTTGGAAGTATGATATATGGGTTTTGAGACATATGGCAAACTTCAGTACAATTACCACACTCAGAACATTGGTATGCCCATTCTGCTAGTTCTCTACTCAAAGGGATTTGACCTTTTAATATACTCTTCAGAACATTCATCCTCCCTCGAGCGAAATCAATCTCAAATCCTTCAGCTCCTTTTACTTCTTTCACAGGGCATGTTAAGTATCTTCCAACAGCAGGTCTTATAGCATATCCACAATCCCCGCACCCCATACAAGAAAATACTGCTTTCCATTCTTTTTTTAAATGGTTGAGTTTACTCATTTTATTTATCACCCCAAAAGTTAAATTTACCTCTACTTAAAATCATATTAGGATCGAGGGTTTTCTTTATTGATTTCATTAGATTATAAAACTCCTCTGAATAAGCACCAATATCTACCATAAGACGAGACATAAAATCTCCCATCATGTACCATTGTGCTCCATGCTTAGTTACTCTTTCTAACAAGGACTTCCAGAGTTCAAGGTTTAAATCATCGATAAAATCATGTATTTCTCCATTAAAATAACTCCAAAAACTAGTAAAACCACAGGTAATTTCCACATTATTTCCGTCAATTAATATTATCGGTCCACTTCCAGTAATAGGGCGATTACCAGCAATGTTAAATATTTTTCGCATATCTTCTTCATGTTCCATATCCCATTGATCAATATCATTTAAAACTTTTGGAAAAATATTGATAGGTGTAAAACATTCTGCAGTCAATGGCTGCATTGATGGAAATATACCCCATAAATTATGATAAAATTGCCAATGCCCTTGTTCCTCGTAATGCCATCTAGCTATATTCCCATCAGATATTTCTGATCCTAAAGATTCTGTCTTATTATCTTCCATTATTTTATCTAACAATTTAACTTTTTCTTTTAATTCTACCTCTGTATTTGCTTCTATAGTATAAAAAATAAGTCCTCTTTTCTTTTTTAATTGATTCCACATTGGCATTAATCCTTCCTGTGTAGTAATTCTTACAAGAAGATCCATGAGATACATAGCATCATAAACATCAATTCCTCTATATCGAATTTCATTTAATATCTTAGCTGAGACCTCTCTTTCTTTTCTGGGTAATTGAAATGTTTTACATTCAACATGTTCGGGTTTTGGGAATACTTGCAATGATATTTTAGTTTTTACTCCAAAAATTCCATTATCTCCACAAAATAAGCCGGCCAAATCAGGTCCATTGCCGAACCTGTTGAATGGTAGGTTTGAAAATTTATTTGCTTGGGATCCAGTTTCAATAATCTCTCCACTTGGTAACACAACTTCTAAAGAAACTAATTGGTTAGTACATGCCCCATATTTAGCACATCCACCACCTCCAACTGAATGATGTGAAATACTCCCACCAATTGAAGCGGACATTCCTGATCCAGGTCCCATACATCCTGTATAGAGACCAAAATAACAGAGATATTCATTCAATTTTCCCCATGAGATTCCCGCTTCAGCAGTAATAATAAGATTTTCTTCATCTAGATTGAGGATGTTATTCATTCTTTTCATATCTAAGACAATTCCATTATCTCCAATTGGTTTGCTACCTCCAAACTCACAAATCCCAGCTCCACGTGGAATAACAGCAATATTTTCCTCATTAGCAATTTTAAGAATCTCTGAGATTTCTTGAGCATCTTTTGGCCTTAATACAATATCGGGAACTCCTTGTAAAACAATATCTACATTTCGTGAATAACCGTGGCGTACGTAGATATCATTAGAAACGAATTTATCAGAAACAATCTTCTTCAATTTATTATATAAATCTGACATATTTGTATTATCAGTTCCACTTTATATTAGAATAATTTATAATAGAAACATTAAATTACTTAAATATATTCCAGTTTAAATTAAAGCGAGCTTTTCGAAAGAGAACTATAAATTCTAACAATGTAGAGCCAAAGGTGTAAGAGATTTATTATCGAGGATATATACTTATTCGCTTGAAAGCAATCGGAACAGAATGGAAAGTTGTTGATAAACTAACTAATTTAAAATCTACTGAACAAGACGAGGATTGGAAAATCACATATGCTACACCTATTTATGGGGGATGGGATGTGATAGTTGAATGTTCATTTTCTAAGTTAAGAGATATAGATAAAATTGTCACTTTCTGCAGAGTAGATAAAGATTTATCCAAGTGGATTGAAGAAACTACTACACTTATGGGCTCCAAAAATGATTATCCCAGTTGAATTACACTTAATTAATATAGGGGTTTATTAAACTGTGAGAAATATCAAGAAATACATTATTATTAGCATTACTACATTATTATTAAGTATTCCACTCTTTTTTCGCGTCTTTATTGAATATTTATCAATAAACATAATCAATTTAGCATCAATTTTAATATTATTTTTAGGCATATCCTTTCTTCTGCTTATCGGAGTTTTAATAGAAATATATGTATATGATAACCATCTTTTTGATTTAGTTAAAAAGCATGATGTGATAGATGCATTACTCAATAAAAATAGGAGAGGAATTGTATTGATTTTCTTTTCAATAACTATGATAATGGAAGAATTAATTTTTCGGTATTATTCTATTGGTATTCTCAATTCTTTATTAGATTTAGATTATATTTATACAATTCTTATTTCAAGTGTAGCTTTTTCCCTTTATCACATTCATGTCTGGTTTTCTTTTAAGAATTTAAGATTGCTTATGATTAATCTGATTTATCCATTCTTAATGGGTTTATATCTTGGTTATATCTTTTTGTCCTATGGGTATTTTTCATGCATTATTGCTCATTATGTAATAGCATTTTCTATGCATTACAACCTTTATAGAAGGTATAACAATAACAAATTTAAGAAAAAAATTTAAAAAAATAATGAAACTATTTATCTCTTAAGAGTTTTTTATCTACCTTTCCAATTGAAGTTAGTGGTATTTCCTTAATGATTTCGATGAATTTTGGGATTTTATATTTAGCTAAGTTTTCTTGAGCAAATTTTAAAATATCTGCTTTAATCTCTTCTGATGGTTTATATCCCTCTTTTAGTAATACGTATAATTTTACCATTTCAGATCCAGGACGATCTGGATCAGGGACACCTACAGATGAACAAAGTTCAATTGCTGGATGTTTGTTCATTTTGTCATCTACTTCAACACTGAATACTTTATATCCACTAACGATAATCATGTCTTTTGTACGGTCTACAATAGTAATATACCCATCTTCATCCATAATTCCAACATCTCCAGAATAAAACCATCCATCTTGAAGAGCATTTTCTGTTTCCTTAGATTTATTCCAATATCCCTTAAAAGTTTGAGGCCCTCTGATTACAATTTCACCAGGTTCTCCAATAGGAACTTCCTTGGTTCTATCAGAAACATCTACAAGTTTTAATTCTGTATTTGGTAAAGGGACTCCAACGGTTCCAATTTTTTTAGGCCCAAGATAAGGATTAAATGTAACTCCAGGACTATTTTCAGTCATTCCATAAGCTTCTATAACTTTTCCTTTCCCAACCACTTCTTCAAAATCTTTAATATTCTCTGTGGGAAAAGGAGCTGCACCTGAAATATATCCTTGAACATCACTTAAATCTAATTTTTTAAACCTTCGGTTTTTTAATAAGAGAAGATAAAGAGTAGGTACATTGTAGAAAAGTGATATCTTATCCTCATATTCTTTTATTTTACTTATCATATAATTTGTATCTCTCGGATCAGGTACTAAAATCTGTGTTGCTCCTAAAAATATAGTTTGAAGACAAAACTGGAGCCCTGCTAAATGAAAAAAAGGAAATCCAGAGATATAGACTGCATTTCCTGGATTTACACCTGGTTCAAACCAATGTTCTATTATTTGCAGTAGTGATATTAGGTTTCTATGAGTTAATATAGCGCCCTTAGGAGGGCCTGTTGTTCCACCAGTATATTGTAGTAATAAAACATCATCAGGATCTATTTTAATGTCAGGAGGTTTATCAACAGGATATTTTTCTAAAATCTCATTATAAGTATAATATTTAAATCCATCAAGAGATTCGACTTTTCCAATTGGAATTTTTCCAATTTTTATCAATTGTTCTTTCATAGCAGGCTCTAGATCCAACACATCAGATGCATTAGTAGTAATAACAACAATTACATCAGTTTCACCTGTTTTTAATGCTTTTCTAACTTTATCTTCATAAAAAGAATCAAAAGTAATAATCGCTTTTGCACCGCAATCCTTTAATTGGTATACAATTTCATTTGGTTGTAGAAGAAAATTCAGCCCTGAAACCGCACATCCTGCATAGAAAGTACCAAACAAAGCCACAATAAATTGAGGAATATTAGGTAAGTTTATGGCAACCCTATCACCTTTTTCCAAACCATTTTCAATAAGACAATTTGCAAAACTAATAATTAATTTTTCAGTTTCTTGAAAACTTGTTCGAGAACCTTGAAAATCATAACATAGACTATCTGGAAATTTCTGCACTACCCTTTTGAACATTTCAGCTAAGGAATAAACTTCAATATCAATCTCAGGTTTAACATGTTTATCATATGATTTTAACCAAATTTTTTCTGAATATGGACTGCTTTTCATCATCTTTTCAGTCATTTTTAATCAATTTTGAATATATTTAATGAATAATTAACTGATTTTAATAGTATTGTTATTATCAGAAATATATTTAAAATTATTTATACGATTCGGAGTATAATTTGAAAAAAAATAAATTTCTCTATGGTTTTATTTTAAATAAGCTTCATCAATCAGAGATTTTGAAGGCTTTAATATGAAAGTTTATTTCCGAGAATTAGTGCATGAAGACATTCCAGCAATAAAAGATATAAGTAAGGATATATGGGAAGGAGATGATTATATCCCGCATGTCATAGAGGAGTGGCTCCAAGATAAAAATAGTATGAATTATGGAACTTTCAAAGATAAGAATAAAACAGATTTGATTGGATTTGGAAGAGTAAAGTTATTTAATAATGAACTCGCATGGTTGGAAGGAGGAAGAATAAAGGTGTCTTATCAAGGCAAAGGTATTGGTAAGTTACAGCTAGGATATGCTGTAGAATATGCTGCTAACTCAGGAGTAAAAGTTGCTCAATATGACACAGCATCAGACAATTTCGCATCAATTTCATTGGCCAAATTTTACGGATTTAAATCTAAAAAGTGTATGGATTTTATATTAGTGAATTCAGATGAGATTCAAATAAATAAGAATATCTTTCTTGATGTTGAAAAACTACCAGCGAAAGAAGTAAAAGAAAGATACAAGAAACTTGACATTGGTCCTGGAGACGAAATCTGTATTGGTTGGTCCTATATTCCACTAAAGTATATAACTGATGAACATGGCTCATGGATATATAATAAGGATGCGATTTTACAAAAAATAAAATTTGGAGAATCTAATGATCATGAACTCCCTTTAGAAAAAGAAATCTGGATGATTGTTTATGGAAAACCAAGGGCTGCTAGTGAATTAGTTCAATATACAATTCAAGAAGAGCTTGAATCGAAAGGAACTATAAATTTTGAAGTATTTTGTAGAGCTGAAGTAGTAGATCTAATAAAAGAAATGGGATTTAAGTATCCTGAAGATGAACGTTTCGGCGTTATTTTATTTGAGAAAGTTTTTAATTAAAACCATCGATTATAGATGCTAATAACAATAAAAAGAAAAAAGAATATAAAAAATTATTGACTTTCAATACTCATTTGGTCTTCTTGAGTTTTTCTATTCCCGCAATGAATACAGTAAGCAACTCCTCTTTCAGATAACGATTGAAGCATTGTGTCTGTAAATCTATTTCCACACTCACTACAGTATGCAACTTCAGGTCGAACAACTTGTTGACTTTTTTGAATTGGAACAATTGGTTCTTCCTCTCGAATAACTTGAGGTGGTGGGGGTGGAGCGGGTTGTTCAGGCAGTGTTTGATTTTTTTGAGGTTTAGGTTTTCCTGAGATTGCGTAATATAGCCCTTCAAATAGTTTGTAAAATAGAAGCCCAATTCCTTTCAAAAGGTAATATACTCCTTTGAGAAGATAATAAACTAAATAGCCAACGCCCTTTAAAATGTAATAAACTAAAATCACAGCAAGAACTAAAACAGCAAAAACTCCAATCAATACAAGAACTTGTGCATATATTGGTTGTGCTAAAAACCAATTAACAATTTCTTGCCAGGTGATGCCAAAAATATTAATCATTTTTCAATCACTCCAAGTATTTTATTTTTACTTAATTATTGGGAGATTTTATTCAAATTAAAAAAATTTGGAGTCCAATTTTTAAAATTAAGAGATAAGAAAAATGCTAATTATTTAGAAAAATTTTTGCTAAATTCAAACATCATTTTAAATGCTATTAAAGCATGTTTTATTCTACTCATTATTGGAATTTTAATTTCTGAATTGGATGAAGATTCTGCTTTTCTAAGAAAATCAAAAGTCCATCCAGAACCAAAGCATACACAGACAAATGGTTTATTAAATTTTTGTATTAATTCTTTAATGATTTGAAATTGTTGTTTTGCCCAATTTGTAGCCATCGAATCCATCATTTGGAGTGGCCAGCGAGGAACTGAAAAAATATAGAGAATACAATCTACATTATTATCTTCAAAAATTACTTTTATAGTTGGGGCAAATGTTTGAAATATGGACGGACCCAAGTCTAAAGTACCTCTAATTGAAACCCAATTAGGAATTACTTTATTAATAATAGAAATGGAATTTTCATTTAAATCTGCTAGATTTAATCCTTGTTCTTCAATTTCATCACACGCTAATGCCCCTAAACTTCCTGAGCCTGTGACAATAGCAACTTTCTTTCCATGAGGTAGAGGTTGAGTGGCAAATACATGTGCAACATTAAACATTTCATAAAAATTGTTAACTCTAAAGATCTGAGGATTCTGTTTAATTACAGCTTCATAAATTTCATTATTCCCTGCTATTGATCCTGTATGACTACTAACTGCTTTTGAACCTATACCACTTTTTCCATTTTTAAGAACTAATACAGGTTTTTGCATATTTTTAAATGTTTCAAATAATTCTTTCCCTCGTTTCGTACCTTCTAAGTAAAGAGCAATAACTTTAGTTTCAGGATCTTGATTTAAATATTTGAGTAAATCAACTTCATCTACATCCACTTTATTTCCTATCGTAATAGTTTTAGAAAAACCAATCCCTTTATCAGTGGCCCAATCTATAAATATATTTCCAAGTACTCCTGATTGTGCTATAACTGCCACTTTGCCGCTAGTTGCTTCATCAAAGCTCATATCTGCAGAAGTGAATTGATTGTTAAAATCAGTCACACCTATACAATTTGGTCCTATAATTCGAACTTCAGATTCTTTCGCAATTCTTCCAATTTCTTTTTGAATTTTTGTATATTCTTCTACACCTGTCTCTGCAAAACCAGCGGATTCAATTATTATCCCTTTTACACCTTTTTCTACACAATCCTTTACCGCTTGGAGGACATATTCATTTCCAATAAGAATTATTGCTAAATCTATTTCTTCAGAGATATCTTTTATATTTTTAAATGCTTTATGTCCATGAATTTCTTTTTTTTTTATGTTGACTGGAAATGTTTTAAATTTTGAATCTAATAAATATTTTGTTGTCGTATATCCAAATTTTAGACTATCCGATGCTCCAATTATAGCGATCGATTTTGGTTGAAAAAAAACATCCATATCTGACATGAGATCAACTTCTATTAAAATAGAGTTAGAATTAGTATAATAATTGGAAAAATAATTTATCTAACTTAAAGATTAGGTCATAGCTACTAAAAAAGCTTAGTTTAAATATAAGGTTCTAGAGATTTTTACAAGATTTGGATTTAGTTCAAAAATGTGAGAATTAAATGGAACTTCTTAGTAAAACAAATAAAATTCAAGTAATCTGTCCAATTTGTAAGACTGTCGATATAGTTGGTATACCTCCTTCAAGATTAAATAAAAAAACTCAATTAACTACAATTTCAGTACATAAAGGATTAATTTGCCCACATCATTTTCAATTTTTTATGGATAAAAATTTTCAAATACGAGGATATCAAAAAGTAGATTTAGAATTAAGTAATGAAAATTCAAAAAAATTAAGAAATGGTATAAAAGCTTTTAATGTTTTTGAGAAGGAAAATAATGATCTATTCAAGAAGTTAATTCTAGATGGAGATGAAATTAAATATAAATCTTTGAACAAGAACAAAAATAGAGAAGAAAGCATTACCAACCGAAAAGTTGTTCTACAAAGGAAAAAGATGAGTTTAAAAGAAATTTATGAAGAATTCTGGGAATTTATTGATGATAATAATGAAATTTTTCTTAAATTTATCATAGAAGATGAAAAGCGGGGAAAATCCTCATTTAATTCTCGTAATTATTTAACCATACAAAACTAGTTTCAAGACATAAATTCTCAATAATTTACATTCAGAAATGAAACTTAAATTCTATAAGAAAAAATCATAGTTTGTATGAAAAGGATATAAGAAAATTTAAAATTCAGTACTTAATTTTCCAAAATAATAATTTTAATTAAAAAAACTCTATATTTTGAAGATTAATTAAAAGGTTAGAAAATATGAGCTATAAATTACCGGATGAAAAAGATATTGAAGCATTCATCGGAATTGTCGGCAAAGAATATGCTACAAATAACAAGGCGATTACTGCTTCTTACTTATCAAAATCTGTTATGGGCTTAGAGAGTCAAATTCCGGATATTGTTATCCGGCCAAAGTATGTAGAAGAGATACGTAAAATTTTAGTATATTGCACTCAAGAAAAAATTGCGGTTAGTCCTGTTTCTGGTGGATTATCGGGGGGATTTGCATGTCCAACGATAAAACCTGGAGGAGTTCTGCTCGATTTAGGGAGAATGAAACGTATCATTGAAATTGATGAAGAAAATCGCTTTTGCATTATAGAACCAGGGGTTACTAACGGTGAGCTTTGGGCTTATATGCACAAATACCATCCTGACTGGGCTCCACCGATTCCTGACGGCGCACCACCTGCTGCAACTGTTATGGGTGATGCAATAGATAGAGGTTTCTCACTTTATACTTCTAGTGTTGGACCACAAGGAGATAACTTTATGTGTGGGGAAATTGTATTCCCAAATGGGGATGTCGTAAGAACTGGTTCTTGGGCACTACCTTTTGCGAAACCATTCTATAAATATGGATTAGGGCCAGATATGTGGAGTTTCCTTATGGGAAGTCAAGGGTCTATGGGAGTAATTACAAAAGCCGCTGTTAAAATATATCCGCATCCTAAATTCAAAACGGTTGTTGTCTGGGGGATGGATAATCCTTATGATATGCAAGATCTAACTCTTGAGGTTGGCAAACAAGAATTTGGTATTTCTCACAACACAGTAATGGTGCAAGGAGGAAATTATCCTCTTGTAATGGCACGATGGCCTAAGGATAAGATTCCACATGACTACAATTTTTATAAAGAAATAGGAATTTCTCAATGGTGGATGAATTGGGAGTGCTGGGCACAAACACAAGAGGAATTAGATTATGTAACTAATAGGATTGATAAAATGGCCGAGGATTATAAGAAAAGAGCAAAAAGTCCTGATTCAATTATAAAACAAGAACTTCATCCAAAGCAAATTGCCAGTAGAATGAAAAAACCAAATAAAATTGCTATTCCATATAGTTTCTGGGAAGCAGGTTTCCTATTTATTACTTGGTATACCCCATGGCCAGAATGCGCACATTT
>JAEOTH010000132.1 GCA_016839915.1 Promethearchaeota archaeon | reverse complement strand
TGTTCCTGGAAAGCTTGATTTATTACATTTGCATAACTATGATAATCATGAATCTCTATTTCTTTCCGAAGATCGATATTGTGTGGTTTTTTTGGAAGCTTAAATAAATTAAAACTATCTAAACGCATATGCCAATTATAATGAATGGGTTTAAATCCCAAACTTTCTAATTTTTCATCAAATGGAGCTGATAATGTCCCAGTTGTGCTAAAAAGTAGTTCAGGAACTTTTAATTTTTTTCCAAGGTCTAGAGCTGCATCAATTAACTTTTCAGGAATGTCCGTTTTAAAATACTCTGGTAATATCCCGTACCCGACGACCCAAGTATTTTTATACATTGGTGATTTTATTATACCTGCAAATCCTATTATATCGTTTTGATTATTCTCGAATCTAAGAACGTCTCGAGACAGAACAGTGTTTTCTCCTAAGAAGAAATTAAGCATCTCTTCATTTACTTCTATTGGGTCTTTCGGATTTAGATATTTATATTGTTGATTTAACAAATCTATAATAATCGCTCGGCTAATACTCTCATCCCAAGGTTTAATCTGAATTAAATTCGTCTCCATAGATTGTAAAAAATATAAATTGATATTTAACAATTTCTCTTTAAAAGAAGTACTAAAATGTGAAAATAAAAAGATAATTAATTGAAATTTTAATAAGTTCTCCTTTAATCAAAGAAAATTTTTATCTTTTTTCGATGGTTTGTCCGCATTCACTACAGAATTCAGCATTAAATGGTAAAGATATTCCACAATTTGGACAGTGTATATTTTGAAATGGTAACGGTGTGGTTGATTCAATTTTTTCCTCTTCCTCAATTTCTTCTTCTACTTTTTTAGGTTTCTTTACGAAATTACGACCAATAATAGCAGTTGTAACCCCCACGAATTGTAAACCTGTATTATGGGTAAAAAAACCTTCAAGTCTTGCTAAATAACTCAAAACTTGAGGATCTGTAATTAAATTAGTACTATTTGCAATTTGTGAGATTACCCAGATTATTAAAGCAAGTGTGCCAAAAGTCAGTCCGATGCCAACAAGCCATTTACCAAATCGAAAACTACCCAGCGCTATAAAAACCGCACCTACTATTACAGCGCCTCCACCTAAATCAGCAAGCCAACGCATGATTAAAATTAAAACACGCAGTATTGGAATTGTCCAACGACGACTACTACGTCGTTTACGTCTTCTTTATCATTTTTTCTTATTCTAGTAATATTGATCTTTCGCTTAAACAAAGGTCTATCCAAATCCTGGTTTATTTACAGAATTATAAATAATTAAAATAAAAAAAAAAGAAGAGTTTTATTCTCTATCATCAAAGTTTGTTCCACATTCACTGCAGAAATTAGAATTAAACGGTAATGAGGTTCCACAATTTGGACAATGAATGTTTTGAAATGGTACTGGTGGTTGGGATTCAACTTCTTTTCCTTCAGTAATAACTTCAGGAACTTCGATTTCTTCTTCTACTTCTTCTTCTTTGATCTTTTTAGGTTTTTTAGCAAAAACTTTCCCAATAATAGCAACTGTAACTCCTGCAAATTGTAAACCTGTATTATATGTAAAATATGATCTAAGTGTGACTAAATAACCTAAAATCTGAGGGTCAGTAATAATTCCCGTGATATCCACTATTTTTGTTATAACCCATATAATTAATGCGAGAGTACCAAAGGTTAATCCAATACTTATGAGCCATTTTCCTAATCTATAATGGTTTAAAGCGATTATTATTGCTCCAATTATTACTGCTCCTCCTCCTGTGTTAGCAATCCATCTTAAAATTTCAACACACACATTTAAAACTGTTTTAATCCATTCTATATTAATTTGACCTGATATATAATCTCGAAGAAATTCGTATATTCCAATACTTCCAATGGTGGAACTAATAATCATTATAGCTCCACCAATGATTAACAGAGTTATTCCTATTTTATTTCTCATATCATTAAATTAAGAATCTAAATATAAAAATATTATATGTAATCTTTACACTAATCAATAAAATCAAAGATAAAATGTTAAAAAATAAGAAAGATTAAATGAGAAAATCTTTTTTATGCTGCAACAAATAGCCTGCCATTTGAGCTATTTGATATTACACCAGTTTTTTTATCAATTTTTGAATGATTCTTCTCAACTGAATGGTCTCCGCTATACTCAATAAATTTACCTTTAATTTTTTCGCCATTCATTAATTCAATTTCTTTTACTTCACCAATTTTCTTAAATGAAGGAAGAATTCTTGAGATTTTACCTTTAACCACGATTGTACCTCGTACTTGATCTGCTCCGATACATCTATCGCAATCTCCTTCTACAATAATAGTACCTCCATGACTGTGAATTCCTAAAAATGATCCCGCACCACCACAAATCAATGTAGGAAATCTCTTTCCTGGTTTTGAACCAGTAACCCATGTTAACGCTTCGTTACCTATTTTCCCTTTAACTTTTATAATACCATTTTCCATTCCTTTCCAAAATCCCCTATACGCAGCGCCAACATAATGTCCAGCATCTCCAGTGATCTCTAATTCACCACCTTTTAACATGGCGCCTGCCCAATCATCTGCATTTCCATTAACTAAAATCTTTCCACCTGACATATTATTACCAACATGCATTCCTACATCACTATTTATTACAATTTCTCCAGCTGTCATTTTTTCTCCGATTCTTTTAACATTAGAGAGATCTCCGTCAAGTATTATTTTAGTACCGTTCACTTCTCCTCCACTTCCAACGACATCAAAAAAATCTCCAATTGTTTTTTCTTCATTTCCATGATATATTATAAGTTTCTTTATTTCAGCTGCCGATTTTCCAACAAATTTGTTTGGTGTTATGGTTTCAGCTTCTAGAGGAAAATCATGTTTTTTTTTCGATTTTAATTTAACTTCTGTCATAAATTTATTCCCCCTTTTTGCTTCTTACAGCCTCTACTAATTTTTCTAATATTTCTTTATCTGTTAAACAATCACCGGGAGCTTCTTTGACCTTTCTTAATCTTAATGGTACACTATCCATCCGATATGCTGTTCCTTCACATTCAATGCCTGCAATTGCAGGGGGTAAAATAATATCTGAATTCACAGATGTTGGAGTATGATGAGGTTCAATAGTAATTATAGGATGTTTAAACATATTTTTTACTGCTGCTGCGGGAAAATTACTTGCGGGATCAGATGCGACTATTAAAGAAGCATCAATTTCATTTCTCATTAGTACATCAACCGAAGAGAACTCTCCGGGATTATAGCGGGGAAATTTTTTTGAAAAATCAATAGAATATGAATATCCAGTTTGCCATGTAAAAACTTGGTTTGCTCCAGCAACATTATAATGTCCACGCATGGGAGTTAATAGAAATTTTGTATGATCATTTAATTCACGTACTAGACAGATCGCAGCATCAATGTTCCTATGATGTGATATAGTCTGAGTCAGCCCCATTCCGAAAAAGATAACTCCAAAAGTACATGATTTTAATGCGTTGACTAATTCTATAATTTTGTTTTTTGGAACACCTGAAATCTCATCTCCATCTAATTCAACGCCTCTTAATGTGGCTCTAATTGCATTTAATAATTCATAATCTTCATTAGGATTTATCTGAATATGCATATCAGCTAATTGAGCTGTATTTGTATTTCTAGGGTCAACAACGACCAAAAATCTGTCATTAGTGCCGTCTTTCCTAAAGTAACCACGTATAAAGTCACTATATCTTCCTAGGTGTCGTGGGTGAGCATGGACAGGATTACTGCCCCAAAATACTACAAGATCTGCTCTATTTTTATATTCACCTAAGGTTGAAGTAGGAGCACCAACATCTTGAATTGCTAGCAAAGAAGGTCCATGACATACTGAAGCTGTATTATCTAAAACTCCTCCTAATAATTCCGCTAATTCTACTCCTTTGCCTTGAGCCTCACATTCAGTGCTCGAAAATCCATATAGCAAAGGTCTTTTAGCTTTCACTAAAATATCAGCAGATTTATCAATTGCCTCATCCCAAGAGACTTCTTTATAGGCTCCATTATGCTTAATAAGAGGTTTATTATATCGATGTTCACTTGGATTTGATGCAAAATATTTTTTAGTCCCTATCTGGCATCCATTTCGGACTTCTATTACTTTTTCTTCTTTAATATCAACATCTACTTCAAGATCATCACACAAAGTTCCACAGAATGGGCATATAACGTCTGTAACAGTTCGAATATTTTTATCCGCCATAATTATACCTCCCTTAATAAATTAATTAAATTTACGGCATCTAAAACTTTCCCACTCGGTACAGGTTCTACTCTTGCTTTCATGCCTTTATAAGTAGGAGTACCACATGCTTGAGAATCAGGATTTACAACTTGATTTGCCCAAGGACCCATTGGTATAAAAATTATTCCTGGATGGGGGCCTTCCTCTGAAATAGTAGAATAAACAATTACTTCTCCATGATCAGTAGCTACTTTAACAGGTGTCCCAACAAGACAATCTAGTTTTCTAAAATCTTCTTTGTCAAAAGCGCATATTCCTGCTGCTCTGACATTTTCTTTTGTGTTTTTGCCACCCTCAAGTGCAACTCCTTGATTAATTGTCCGGCAAGTTATTAAAATTAAATTGTTAATACTCATCTTATTCATCCTCCTTCTGTTCGCTCCACCTTAGAGTTTTTAATCTCTCTAAGAGAGGTAACCAAAATAGTTCACTAAATTCTCCTGAAGTTTTAACATCAGTTATTTTTAGTTTCACAGCTCCCGTCGGGCACACATTATCACAAGATCCGCAAAAAATGCATTTTTCAGGATCTACAACCACATTTGGAACTGTTTCCCACCCTTTATCTGATTTTTCTGGTACTGTAATAGCACCACTTGGACATACATCAGCACAGGCATCACAACCTCCCGCACATTCCTCATCAATAATGGCAACTTCACCATCTGTGTATTGTTTAACGACTCTTTCAACAGCAGCAATATCAGTTATTTTTTTAGCTTCAAATTCAAGCTTTGGAACTACTTTTTCCTTTACAATTTGAATATCATCTAATTCAATTAGTTCTCCATCTTTTTTAAGTGTTAAAGCGCTAAAAGGACACATGTAAGAACAGCAACCACAGAAGACACAGAGCTCTGGATCATAAATCTCTGGGATAATATCTTCCATCTTTGGAAAACGACGTGCTGCAGCAACAGGCCCACGCGAAATTGCATCCTTCGGACAGACTCTGGCACAAGTTCCGCATCCAATACATTTGGTTCTGTCTAAAATCAGTTCTAAACTTTCTGTAAGGAATTGAACTTTTACATGTTCAATATCTTTACTAATCGATCTTGATATTTTTGGAAATGACATATTTTTGACCTTATTTTTTTTCAATTAATTGTAATTCAATAGCAGAAACGGGGCAGTATCTTAAGCAAACACCGCATCCATCACAATTTACCTCTCTCTCCTCAATATAAATATCATAAGCCATCCCATTTTTCACTAAAACCACAGCATTCTCTTGAGTTAAATACCCTTTCTCTTTCAATTGCTGAAAGTTTATTGGACAGCTAACTACACAATCATTACATCCAATACAAATATTCTTATTTATTTTTAGTCGATATATCTGCATAATTTTCCCCCATTTTCGAATAGATTAAGCGGTGATTTCCTACATTAGCGTAAAATTTTAGTAGATGTATAAACGTTTAATAATATCCTTCGATATTTTAACTTAACTTAAATTGTAGAAAGTATATTTTTATAAAAAATTTATTCTAAGAATTTTTAAGTTCATTTAATTTAAAGGGCTCGATTCAATTTATTATATTCAAAAAATTATTTCTACTTGAGTGATTTTTGATAATTCCTTAAACTTATTAATCCTAACACGAATTTAATATTAAATATCAATAGTATAATTATACTCTAACTCTGAAGTGTTACTATGGAAATCAAGAAATCTGAAGATTGTCTTATTTTATATGGTTTCACTCCAGAAATTACAAAATTTCGTCAGGTTTATGATTCAATCGCAAATTTCATGAAAAATAAGCAATATATTGATCCATCTGATCGATTTAATTTAATTTTATTTTTAAAAGATGGACCAAATTATTTAGATCACTTCACTTTCGATCCAGAATACATTTTAAGTACATTAAAATCTCTAAGTAAGGATATTACAGCAACTAACATTGCGGGAGGCATTTTTATAGCAATCACTTTCATTATAGAAGTATATAAAAAAATATCTGAAAAAATCTTTAGGCTTATAATACTACTTGATGAAGGAGCTTATGAAATTCCGGATGCTTATCTTCCTGCTTTAGAAGAACTCATTAAGAAAGTTAAAGATATGCCTTTCTTTATTGACGCCGTTCTGATTGGATCACCTTATTCTGATCAAGCTCAAAAATTATTGAAATTAACCAATTTATCTAATGGAGAATTATATGGGATCAAGAATATAAAGGAATTACAACCTACTCTTAATGGACTTTCAGAAAAGAAATAT
>JAEOTH010000131.1 GCA_016839915.1 Promethearchaeota archaeon | reverse complement strand
TGTTCACCTGCTCTTCCTGCTTCTATACTAGCATTAAGTGCTAATAAATTGGTTTGATCTGAAATATTTGTTATTAAGTCCATTATTTTATTAATATCTGTAGTTGATTTCATGATTGCATGAGAAAAATCATTGATATTACCTGACATTTTACTGATTTCTACTAGAGAATTTACTTGACTTTGTGTATTCATAGAAACTTCTTGTGTGGTAGAGGCAATTTCTTCAGAAGCAGCATTTACTTCACTGGCACTAGCAGCTAATTCAGTTGCCATATTAGCTACATTAACGCTTGCATTAGAACCTGCAGCTAAAACTCTTTCCATGTTATTTGTAATCTTTACAATCCCTCTAACTGTTGGTACTGATATAACAATTCCTAATCCAACCGCTAAGACTAAAGTGATTATAGTGACAGTTAATGCTGAAAAAACGGTGGCGTTAGCATTAGATACAGCACTATCAACAGCTAAATTAAGTTGAACTACTAATTCTTCTAGATGTTCTTTAAGTTCATCATAATTAAATTCAAGGATCTCACTCGCCTCCCAACATACATCATATTTATCACAGATATCTAATATATTAACCATCGCAGGATCATGCCAACTTAATAAACTATCGATTTCACCTCTCAATGATGCATTAGTATTAGCGCTAGTTTTTAAAATTGCTTTTAATGTATTAAACTCACTTTGAGCCTCTGTCATGGGTGCTCTAGAAGCAGTATCGTTTCTATTTAGTATGTATTCATGTAATGCATGTTCTTCCACGTCTCTCCAATATAGCATTAAATTCACTGTGGCAACGGTATAATTATCCATTGCATTATTTTTAATGTATACTAGTGAAGCTTCCCAAGTCTCTACATTTTCGTGTATATCGGTATGTAATTCATTAAATGCAGCATCAAAAAGACAAAACATACCAGTGCCTGCAGTTCTACAAGTATCGTTCATAATTTCATAATGTTCTCTAATATGGGTTAAATCTGCTGCATATTCAGGAAGTTTGTTCTGCAACTCTGTTAGATGTTCATCTAATTCATCTGATTCTTCATCATAGGCCTCTATTGTTCCTTCTGTTTCTCCTAGTTCATATTCGTGCATTAAATGAGACATTGCATCTCCGTGATATTTAATTTCTCTTGAATCTTCAACTGTTATTAAATATTTATTAGTTATAACTGATATTTCCTCATTTAAAGCATTAATTTGGAAAATTCCAACGATTCCTATTACTGAACATAAGACAATTAATATTGAGAATCCAAAGACCATTCTTCTTCCAATATTCATAATATCACCTTATTTGACTTGTCATATTTTTTATGCAAAATTATCTTTATTTTGTGTATTTTATTTTTTTTTAAAAAAATCTTATAATTAATTAAAGTATTCTTTTAAAAATAATAATAATTTGATAAAAAAAATTATATTTAAGTGTTCACTATTATCAAATATTACTTTTAATGATCACAATTATAATAATAAAATTAATGATACAAGAAAAGATTATAATTATGAGACAATAAAACATAATTAATGATAAATTTATCGAAGCTTTTGATAAACTCTTAAAAGAGTAGATTTAAAAGAAATTTATGATTTTATTCAGACCTTTTAATTTCTCTATGTTCTTTAGTAATTAAAAATCTAATAATTTCAGTTATGTTTTTAATTCCATGATAGTCTTTAATAACATCTAATTTTTCAAAGATTTCTTTTTCAATTGCTATATGGAATTCATGTTTTTCATTTTCCATTAGTTATTTGTTGAATAATTTTATATAATAAGTTTTCTACTTTTTGGATTCTTTTTGGATGTTTTTGGATAGAAAATGGATAATTATAAATATAACTTTACCATTATAAAGTCTGGAAAGTTATAACTTAGATATTCTTAGATTATAAAAAATCTCTTTAATAATTATCTATCTATGGAAACATTGTGAACTCCAATTATTCCCATACTATATATCTTATAGGAAAAATAAAAAAATTTCAAAAGAACTGAAAAGTAGAAAATGTTTCAAATAATTTTGGCATTTCTTATCCTAGTTGGTGGAATTGCCCTTATAATTTATGCTAGTTTGAAAGCAGTTAAACATTCTGCTATTCTTGCGGCAGCCCTAGGTGTTTCACCTCTAATAATAGGAGTAACATTAGTGTCTATAGGCACTGATATTTCAGAGATTTTTAATTCCATTATTTCTTGTTCTTTAGGTCATGGGAATATAGATGTAGGTGATTCAGTAGGCTCAGATCTTACCCAATTAACACTTATATTTGGTCTACTTCCAATTATTACTGGAGTAATTTTTGTACATAGAAAGGATATTATAATTTTAGGTTCATGTGAAATCTTATCGTTATTATTAATATACTCTATCATTGAGAAAGGATCTATTACAAGGTTAAACGCAATTTTCATGGTTGGGAGTTTAGGAATTTATATTTGGTTAATTTATAATGCTAATAAGGAGAGTATTTTACAAAGAGTAGAAATGATTGAGAGAATCGAAGCTCCTAAACCTAAAAGATATCACCTCTTAATTGCAGTACTAGGATTTGGTGGTGTAACATTAGCGTCTTTTATGATTGTTCAGTCGGTCATTTTTATTTCTAGTTTTCTGCAAATACATGAGTATATTATAAGTTTTTTTATCGTAGCTGTGGGTACATCGCTTCCGGAATTAGCAGTAGATATAAATGCACTCAGATTGGGACACCATCAAATTGCTATAGGAGATATTGTAGGCTCATGCATAGTTGATTCAACACTTTCAATTGGTATTGGACAAGTTCTATTTCCACAAGCAGTAGAAGCTTCACTCGCTATTCCTACTGTCTTGTATACTTTACTAGCAAGTTTTATTGTTTTTGCATTAGTGGCCTCACGACGAAAAATAGATAAGAAAGCGGGAATCATATTTATTTCTCTCTATTTTCTATCTTATGTCTTTCTCTTTGCATTTTGGATATAGGTATAATAATAGAAAAAGTAGTCACTCATATACTCCATTTATATATAACTCACGTAGGCATATAAAACTTACATAATACACATTGGTTCGCCCTTAATCTCCTCTCAGGTCCAAGAATTATCAATTTTTCGTTCATATCTCCACCACATTTCGGACAGATCTTAGCAAAATTCTCTTTGATTGAATTCAATACTTTTTGTATTCCTTTTTCTAAATTTATTAATTCATTAGCATTTTGTATAATTTTATCGGCAGAGATCATACCAATACCTTTAATCCATGCAAGTTGTTCAGGTTTAGACTTTGCTATCTCTTCAATAGTCTTTACACCCGCATTTATTAACCTCTCTGCTGCTGTTGGACCAATGCCCCGAACTCGTATTAATTCTTCAATCAAAAAAATCTTATTCTAATGTTATTTTTGAACCTAATTATATATTATAATGTTAATTAGTTAAAATAAAATTTAAGTTGAAAAAATAAAATAAAAATTAAAAAATTAAGAGTTTATTTCTCTAGTTGCCGTCCCACACCGGTATACATCATATACCCACCTATGAGTGCTAAGATAACACCGATTGGTCCGATTAAAGTCCTTACTGTCGGATTGTTTAGGAAATTTGAGAAGAAAATTGTATACATAAATATAATAAACGCGATAACACCGAATATAAAGAATTTCCATTTCTTTTTTAATTCTTCATCTTCAAATTTCTTATAAATTTGAAAAGATAGATACAATAAAGGTAGAATAGTAAACAAAGTAACACCTAAGATCATATATAGAAAGAAAGGTAGATGCCAAACAGGTGACCAATTTGTAGAAACATTAAGCGAGACTCCCCATCCTGCTCCAGCTAACACAAAAAAGATCATGCAAAACATGTAAACACCATATCCAATAAATATCATTAATTGCTTTGCCGGAGTGATTACTTTTTCTGATTTCAGCAAAATTAAATTAAATACTACGAAAAATATTGGAGCATAAAAAGCACCAAAATTAGTAAAATAATTTAAGATAACTACAATTTGTTCATTCGCAATAGGGCCATAAATAAAATTAAAAAGTGTTCCTACTACCACAGATAAATAAAACCCGGAAAATATTAAATTCAATCTCTTTCTATCTCGCTTAAGAATTCGATAAGCTAAATAAGCAAACCAAGCAAAAACGAGTCCTTGCGCACCATAAATTGTTATTACTCGAATCGGATTTTCTAATTGATATAAAACCATTTAAATTCACGTTAAAGTAGTTCTTTATAAAAATTTGTTATACTAATTATTTATCATTTTGTATTTTTATTATTGTTGATTTTTTCTTAATAATAAAGTTATTTTGATAAAAACAAGAGTATATGAATTCACTCGAGTTGACGTCCTACACCATAATATATCAAATATAGTGAAATTAATGTAGGTAATGATATTAATGACCAAATAAATCTGAATGTATCATCATTTATTGTATTAGAAAATGATGTTCCATAATAGAGGAAAAAATAGGCAGATATTCCAACAAGTAAATATTTCTATTTCATTTTTAAATAGTCACTTTCGAATTTTATCTATAAGTTATAATTTAGTTTTACTAATATATAATTTATCTCAAATTAAAATAGATAAAAAGTAAAAAATAAAATAAATTTTGAAACTATCGTGAACTATTTTTCGCGCCATTCTTGTCCACAGCGCCCACAGCGATACTTCTTTCCATAAACGCGGGGATAATCACTGATTATATTTGTTTTATCTGTAGATTCATGAATCATATTCTTGTTTTCTTCTCCACAACTTGGACATTTTCTACGTCCTTCATCTCTCTCAATTGTTAATAACCCGTTTGATTTTTCTCCCATTATTTATTCATCAACTCTGCTTTTATTAATAGTAATTTTGATAATTATATTTTAATTTGTATATTATTATTTTTATAACTTTTCGATTTTCAACTAGCTCTAAAGCCTTTTACCAAAAATTTTTGCTTTCTCAAATAATTCTGGGCTTGAATATTGAAATCTTAAAATAAAATCATTAAGTAATGTATTATAAATCTCATTTACGTCTCTGTTTTTGTTAAATATTTCAAAACAATATATTAAATTCAGATCTTTTGTCATTTTTTCTAATTGAAATCTACTTATTTTTAAGCTTCTGGATGGAGTTTTTTTAAAAATATGTTCAATATCCATACCTACTAAAACAGATAATCCTTTAAATAAGAATGTATCAGTGAATAGTTCTACTATATACTTATTTATAGTGTTAAGTCCATCTTTGTCATATAAATTGAGAGTAATGATTATCACATCAAGTTTCTGTATCCTTTCAAAACTTTTTATCAAATTTTCCAGCGTTTCTGCTAAAAATACCCTAATTTTTATTGGAATTTGTTTATATACTATTAAAAATTCATAAATTTCATCAGATATCTTAGATTCTATAGCAAATTTGTTTAACGTGTCTAAGAATATCTCTTCAATAAATTCTTTATTTCCAACAATACCGATCCGTAAGCTATAGCTAATTTTCTTCACTAAACTTCATTCCAAAACTAATTATTATTGTACTTAATTTTCTAATATTAAATTACTTAATAAATTATTTTAGTAGAATGTTTAGGGTTTATTTAGAATTAATTTTTATGGTAATAATCTGGGGTTTTTCATTTGTAATCGTAGACATCGCAGTTGAGTTCATTCCTCCTTTATCAATAGCATTATATCGATTTGTAATCGCTTCATGCATTTTTCTTCTAATCGATATTAATAGTAAATTCCATATCAGAAAGGATTTACACTCAAATAATAAAAGTCAAATAAAAAAAAAATTCTCAAAAAATGATTGGATTTTAATGATACTTGCCAGTTTTACAGGAATATCATTATTTTTCTTTGCTCAATATTCTGCAATTGAAATAATTGGACCTTCACTTCCTGCTTTATTTGTATGTTTAATAACTCCAGTTTTTATAACAATTCTAGCTTTTTTTTTTTTTAAAGAAAAATTAAGTGTTTATAAAATTCTGGGTTTTGCTATAGCGACCATAGGGGGTTTTTTACTTGTAACTGGAGGTGATATAAATACACTTACTCCAGATTCTCCTAATTTCCTAGGATATTTGTTTGCTTTGATGACACCAGTTTTATGGGCAATCTATTCAACAGCTACAAAAAAGATTTCTAAGACAAGTTCAAGCAGCACAATGAATAAATACATCGCTTATATTGGTACGATTGAACTTACTTTTTTTGTAGTACTTAATGGTGAGCTTGGTATTTTCATTAATAACTTTTTAAATGTTTCATTATTTCTTTGTGCTTTATATTTAGGATTAGGTTGTTATATACTAGGCTATTACATTTGGCAGAATTCTCAAAAGGCTTTAAAATCATCTATGGTTGCCTCTTTCTTATATATCGAACCATTCCTTACTTTAATATTCTCTTTACTACTTCAAAGGAGTGAAACGATTGTTTTATGGAATCTAATTGGAGGTATTATAGTTTTAGTTGCTGTTCTTATTATTAACTATAAATAAAAAAAAAAATAATTATGCTAATTTTAAAATCTTTTTTGTCCACCCAGGCAATATGAAGCCGAGATAATAAAATGTACTTGCGAGCATCATCAATGTTCTGAATAATATCAATGTTATTGGTGTTAATGGAAGAAATCCATCTCCAATTCCACCAATAGCAAATAAATTGAATGATAATAACAAAAATCGACCTTTCCACTTTAATATGGGATCCGTTTCTTTTAGCGAAGCAATAGCAAAATCGTTTCCGGTTACTGTACTAACAAGTAGAGAGAAAGCAAGAAAACCTAAAACAAGGCCTTTATATGAAATATCAATGGCACTATCTTTAATGCCTATTAATCCATCTACTGGTGCTCCAGGGGCAAAAAATAGAAAATAGAAGAGATAGATATATAATGCTATTGAAAAACATATAACAATCCAAGCAACAAGATTTTTCCATTTCTGGTGCAAAACAGGCATATAAATTTGGAGCCATGATAGTAGAGCTATTGGCACTCCTATAGTTCCTATTAATACATAAGCAGGATACACGATTGCCTCTCTTGTAATTAACCAGTATATATATCCTAACCCTGAAGGATACCATGGAGACATAGTGAAGATAATAGCTAAAAAGAAATATAATAAAACTTTCTGCTTTGTTTTAATATACTTATAGAGAACAATCCCACCATATAACCAAGCTATCGCAACAGCTAAAAACCCAAAAACTCCAGATAATTGGGATAAATCGTCCAATGGTACTTCAAATAACATGAAATTCACTTTCAATTATTTAGATTTGAATTTTTAATTAATACAAAGATGTGTTTTTCTATTAATAAATATAGTTAATATGCTGATTATAATTCCAATAAACTAATAAGCATCTATTTAACAAAAAAACATATATAGAGATTATTTATACTAGAGTTAAAAAAATCAAATTTATTTAAAATTATGAGGTGCAAATAAACTGCCAAGGCGTTATTATGCAAAATCCATTTGTAAAAGATACAAAGGATGCAAAATCTAAGAAAACTTACGCCAAAGACCAAACTTTCAAACAAGATCAAGAAGGAGAAGAAAAGGAACGATTTCTAATTAGTGTAGAATTAATGAGTTTGAAAACTCTAAAAGATTATGATATTATGGGTTGGCGTGGGGAATTTTATTTTAAGGTGGATGGAGAAAAAACTTTTAAGGCGAGATGGCCAAATAAAGGCTTCATAAAATTACAAAGGAATCAGGAATTCACTAGTAAAGCTGACATGTCTCTTTGGAGTCAATTTAAAACTATTCGAGTAGGTAAGACATCCATAGCAAAGGTAAAAGTCATTCTAAGAGAACAGGATCATCTGAAAAGGAATGAAACCATTGCTGAGCAAGAATTTGAAATAAAATTGCCCTCAAAAACAGAATATGTTGTTTTACAGGACAAAAAGGAAAATACTAAAGCGAAACTTCGAATTCAAGCAACAAGAACAAGATATTAAATTAAATATTTTTTATTCTTTTTTTATTTTTATTACAAAGTAAACTTTTCATATTGTGAACTACAAGGATGGTTATCAGTAACCCAGAATTCTCTTTCTTTTGGTAGGATAATAATCGATCCTAAAGTTCCAGCTGTAAGTCCATGTGTACAAACGGAAAAATCACTTTTTTCTCCATTTTCATGATCACTTAATATTTTTTTAAACGTATCTTTGGTAATTTGACCTTTATATTTTTTTAATAACTCAATTTCTCTCTTATAACGTCTAATTGGGGATTCAAGAGGATAAATATCCATATCATCCATTTTGAACCGTACGTAATCTGGTAAATTAGCGTCTTTAAGATCTTCTGTTTGATAATGATTAGTATGAGCTAAAATCCCGTCTTCAGGGTGACGAATTGCGTGTCGAGTACATGTAGTTTCAATTACGCACGTATCTCCAGAAATATCCATAAGTCCGCAATGGAACCCATTTGACCTTCTAATGAAGGTGGTAATAAATTCAACAGCTTCTTGAGTGGTTGCACAGGTTTCTAAAGCTTCTTGGATAATGAAGGTGGCGGGAACACCTTTTAATTTAAAATCAAGTGGATCTTTCTTCCAAGAACGCCCATAATTATAACCAATTGCTAATCCTTTTTCATTTAATCCCATGTGACAACCTGTTAGAGTATATTGGCTAAAATTTATATTTCTATACCCCTTATCCGGTTTTTCTTCACGAACAACTTGGAAAGGTTGGAGTACATTAGGAAAATCATAATTTCGTCCAAAAATCATCGAATCATCTGCAGTGGCTTCTGGAAGTGCGAAAATCATTGAACATGCTTGAATTGGTGGATTTTTATATGTCGATTTTGGATTTCCTGCTATAACTTCTATGAAATGACCCCCATAGATGATATTTTTCTTAATATTTGCTCCTTTCCTCATAGCTAACATTTTCTTATATTGATTTGGTAATAATTGCTGCAATGATTTTTTTATATTCATCTTACCCCAAGCACCCAATCCGAGCTTAATTATTGAGAGTGGGATTAATTTAGGAGTTACCTCTGAAAACATCTTTGAATGGAATACTACGTCAAACGTATTATGAATTTTGTCATGCAATTGTTCACCCAGTTGGAATCCACGCTCAGCAGGACTACCTTCAATTCTTATAAAATCAACCATAATAAATCATTATTTTTTACTATTTAATAGTTTAATATAAATTTAAAAAAAAAGAGATTCTTCGTTATAGTTTTTTCTCCTGAATTCTCAATAGTATAATTGCTATTACGACTATAGATAATGCTACAACAATCTGGATTATACCAATACCAGGAAGAGCTGCTGCTATATCACCTAAAGCTAAAGTAATCACTAAAGTGGCTAATTC
Source organism: Promethearchaeota archaeon (assembly GCA_016839915.1). Taxonomy (GTDB): domain Archaea; phylum Asgardarchaeota; class Lokiarchaeia; order Sigyniarchaeales; family SOKP01; genus Loki-b32. Next base: position 4,844 of record JAEOTH010000131.1, on the reverse strand, counting down.
AAATAGAGCAAGGTAATTAAGTATCGCCAAAAATTTATTTTCTATTGCTGAAGATTTAGTATTGAGTGTATTTCTCTGCCTATTTAAAGTCTTTCTAATCCTAGCAATAACTTCATCAGTAGCATTTGAGAAAGTAAATCCATCTAATTTATCTATTTGCTCATTGAACATACTTGTTTTAAAGGTACTTGTAAACAAAAGTCTCGTGATTTTTGAGATGATTATATCTTTATTTAATTCAAGAATAATTCTGTTTAATTCTGTTTCCAGTTCTTCAAGTCTATCAATTTTTTCCTTTAATGTTAAATTCTCTTCCATCGCTCTAGTTTCTGAGATGATTTGATCAAATTTATCAGCAACAACTAAAATATTTTCCATGTGCATTAATATGAGAAATCTTTGTACGTTTCCTACTTCTGGTGCAAATAAAGTGTCAATAAATAAATTTTTCATAGAATCTGGATCTAATAGACCAGGACCAGGGATTACGACATTCCCCGCATGAGTTATCATGACAAATTCATCTTTATAAGGACTCAAATTCTTAAGATTAATTTGATCTCGATAAGCCATCGGATCCAGTTCATGGTATTTATCCGTTCTTAAAGTAAGCCCAATAGAGTAGTGTGCATTTTTACCTAGTTCTTCTCCAATAAATCGATAATCTGCGCGGTTAAAATCTGGTTTTACATCCCAGATTATCCAAGTATGATGCCATGGTTCCAAAACTGATTCCAATTTTGGCTTATCTGGAAAATCTCCCTTAGCAAGAAGATTAATCACATCGTCTCTTATCTGAATGAATCTTTCAGTAATAGGGCTATTAGTACTTCCAAGAATTATATTTATTGGCTGTGAGATCTCTATAAAATCTTCGATCGTATGATAATTATCGAAAACTAATTCACAATGAATCACAAGCACAGATCCATAGTGAATATGTCCTTCCAATCGAATTTTCCCTGTAATATTAGGATTAGAAGCACAAGAAAAACTATCAGACTTTCCTATTTTGAAGCAAACTGGGGCATATTTATGTGATTGGCTTGAAATCCATTTTAACGGTTGATGGCATTTTTGTCCTGTTATAGGGTGCTCCAATTGGCAGTGATATTTATCATAGATTTTATATGAGCTTTCCTGTTCTAAAAACCGTCTTAAAGTTGGTAATTCAAAATATTCACCAATTTCATAGAATTTCCAGAATACTAAAGTAACTTTAAATCTATATTCTTCTTCTGATGTTGAATATGACATATATATCCCTTAAAATTGTTAATATATACTATGTTTCTCAAAAATTTAAAATAATCTCATTTTATTAAAAACTAAAATCATTATATATTCATAAGGTAATATAAAACTAATAACTATGGCTCAAAAATTTACTAATGATATTGAAATTGCTAATTTAGAAGATGCACATGGAATCCAAAATGCACTTAAGCAAAATTTAATAGAGGTAAAAGATGTTGATAAGATTACAAAAAAACATAAGAAAGAATTGGAAGAAGAAGGTTTCCTACGAAAAGAAGTAGGAATTGAGTATTATAAGGATCTCATCAAGGATCCTTATACTGATATTTATGTCGCAAAGGATAAGAAAGGAAAGATAATTGGTTTTGCCAGTATTCATAAGAAAAAGTATAACATACTTAAAGTTCGGGATGTTGTTGGGAATTTATCATTTGAGGATAATAGAAGCAAAGATTTACTCCTTAGTGAAGATACAGAATTCGCGTATCTAGATCAAATAAGTATTTTACCAGAATATAAACGTAAGGGGCTAGGAACTTCACTTTTTAAAAAAGCTCTAATACCAATAAATGTTCCTATAGTTGCTTTTATTGTAGAAAAACCATTATTTAATAGAGCTTCAGTATATTGGCATGAGTACAATGGATTTATATTGTCTGCAATTAGTGGTGGTGAATATAAGGGAAAAGAATTTAAATTTCAGGTTTTTATACACTGGAATAAAAAAGAAAATTAATAAATAAAAAACAAAATTAAGAATCAAATTTTTTTATTCTGGTTCCTCAATCTCAGGGACTTCCTTAAGAGATTCAATAATATTTATAATATCTTCAGCTAGTTCATAGCGTTCAGCTCTATGTTTCTCTCGATTCAATCTTTTCTCGACTCGTAAAGGTGATCCAATCTTTACTTTAACACCATCCCCAGTAAACATATTTAGAATTTTAGTTTTATGTGTAGAAATGGCAACTGGAATAATTGGAGCGTCCCCTGCAATTGCAAACTTTATAATTGCTGCCATTGATTTCACTTGTACTTCTCGATCATGCCTTGATTCAGGTGTCATCCCTACAAGATCCCCTTTTTCATTTAATATTTCAAAAACCTTTTCGATCGGTTCTGTGTCTTCTTTACTTTCAGTTCCTCGAATCATTCCAAGGCTTTTTAATACTGGACCAGCTAATTGATGTTTCATTAACTTAGGATCAAGCATAAAATGAATTTTTCGCCCTGTTACCTGAGCGATTATTAACATATCTCTGATTATGTTCGGTGTGATTGTAGTTAAAATTGCTTTTCCTCTTAAGGGAATATTTTCTTTACCTTCAATTTTTAGATCCATAAACGCTTTAAAAAATAAACCACTAAGTCCTTTTACAGCACCATAAAGCACATCAAAAGCAATTACTTTTGGATTTAATTTATCTCCTTCTTCTTTTACTTCTGGATTTGTACTTTCACTTATTTCACTCATTTTATTTTACCTCTTATTTACTTATAATTTATCTATAAAATCATTAACTTCTTCCATTCTTTTTTCATAATACTTTTTCAGATCATTTTCTGAAACAAATGTAGGGATAATCTTTTCAGTATAAAGATCAAAAATCGTGCTTAATTTTGGCTTATGTTTAATAGTTTCAAGGAATTCTTCTCCTAATTCCATTAATTGTTTTAGAAATTCTGTCATTCGATTAGAAAACCTCCCATTTTCCGCATCTGCTACCCCAACGAGCAATAACCTTATTTTCATCCTGCGGCATTTTAACTTGAACTATTTCGCAATTATTTGGGCAATCTCCACAGTGAAATGTTGAAGTTTTAAATTCTATATCCCCAACATCAAGACCCCGGAATAAAGTTACGTGTCCATGATCTAGTCCATGATCTAAATAATAATCTCTAACAAGGATTGCCATTCCTAAAGCACCCATTAATACATTATATTTGGGAACAATTATTTCACATCCCAAATGTCTTTCAAAAGCTTCTATGATTCCCTTATTATATGATACACCACCTTGAAAAATTATTGGTTCATCCAAAGTTTTTCCTTTGGATAAATTATTCATATAATTTCTAACTAATGAATCACACAACCCGGCTATAATGTCCTCCTTAGTATATCCCGCATTTTGTTTGTGTATCATATCCGACTCAGCAAATACTGTACATCTCCCAGCTATGCTCACAGGATTCTTTGACTTTACCGCATAATCTCCAAATTGTTCAATTGGAATCCCTAATCTAGATGCTTGATGATCAAGAAAAGAACCAGTACCTGCCGCGCATACAGAATTCATCGCAAAATCAACTATAATTCCATCCCGTAAAATAATGATTTTGGAATCCTGACCTCCAATTTCCAAAATTGTACTCACATCTGGATAGAGAGACTGAGTTGCAACAGCATGGGCAATAATCTCTGTTTTGGCAAGATCTCCACCCACAATAGCTTTCGTTAAATATCTTGCTGAGCCAGTAGTTCCACAACAACGAATTGCATATTCTTGTAGTTCTTCATTTTGTTCAACTTTGGTTCTTAAGTCTTCCATACCTGCTTTGGCAGAGTCAATAGGAGATCCTCTATTACGTAAAAAAACACTAGTAAGGACATTCCCATCATTATCCATTAACACAAATTTACAAGTAACACTTCCAATATCAATTCCAAGGAAAGCGTCAAGCTTTCCGTCTTCTTTCACAACTTTATCAGATACTTGTACCATTTTCATTCACCATTATTACGTCTGAATTAATTGAACACATTCTTGAAAAAAATGTGAACCATTGGATTTATAGAAATTCATCTTATCATCTTCAAGTGAGATCTTTTCGATTCCTAATTTATGCTTACGTCTTGATTCCATTAAGTCAAAAAATGCCTCTAATCGCGTACGCATCCCTTCTACACCTGAATGCTCATCAAAGGAAAAGAATATTATTGGGAGATCGTACATTTTCTTAAGTTTATTTGTTATAATCGTCCGCGCAGTCACCTCGGGCATGCAAGTGAAGGGATATACGTGAACGCTCCCGCTAAAACCACTCTTGGCTCTATCAATATATTCTCCTAATACCCATTGGCATTCTCCTCCAATATCCATTGGCACATAAGGATGTGATAAGTGCTCTAGCCATCTTCGATGATAATTCAAATGGAATTTATGAGAAACCCAATCCCATAAGCTTAAATTCTGATGTATCTCTACACCCATTTCTCCAAGCTTACGTCTAATATCTACATTAACATATGGCTCTAAGCTTATATGAATTTCACCAAATATAGCTACCCGTAAGGGAGTTCGTGTTTTATCTATATCGATATTGTTAAAATCTTCTTTGATTACATTTTTAAAATTTCGAAGTTCTTTGAGAGTATTAGCTTGATCAAGCTTATTTAATATATTATTCAAAACTTCAGTAGTATCTCCCTGATTTCGTTCATATGCACGGAACAAACCTTCCGCAGTTTGAATATCCTGCAAAAGTTTTGCTTTTTTTAAGAAAAAAATCACCGCCTTCACAAATCTAGGATAAGCAAAAAGACCGCTTGTACCGCTAACTTCTTGAAGAGTTTTAACCCA
>JAEOTH010000030.1 GCA_016839915.1 Promethearchaeota archaeon | reverse complement strand
TTTTATTTGATCTTATAAATTTGATAACAATAATAGCCGTAATACTATAATATAGTATTTTTTTTTGGAAAACTTATAAAATTATCGTAAATAGAACTACTAAGGTAAAGTAACTTGCAATAAATTAAAAACTTCTGGATAAAATTTATAAGTGAGCCACTGAAATTATTGAGTACTCTAATTAGCTGTAAATTTGCATTCTATAATGTAGTGAGTGAGTTATTGTGTCAGATAAACGAAATAGTGAAGAAGTAGACTTTTCGTTCAAGTGTCCTTCATGTGATAAAGGTAAGATAAGAGTTACCAAAACTACATATGATATTCCTGACGGAGATAAAATGCTTCTTATAAAATTTGAATGTAATTCTTGCGAATTTTCCAATAATGATGTTATTCCATTGACCATCAATAGTGCCCCCGGAATAATGACATTAAGGGTTTCGAATGAAAAAGATTTAAAATCAAAAGTCTATCGATCTCCTGTGGGTAGATTAGAAATCCCTGAGTTAGAATTATTTGTGGAACCAGGTCCTAACGCAGATTTTTATTACACTAATATCGAAGGCATTTTATTCAGATTTGAAAATGCTGTTTCAATTTATCGTAAAAATCTCGAGGAGGGTGATGCTCAAATCGGTGAAATTGATATGGTTTTACAAGATCTTCATAAAGCATTAGAAGGAGATTTTGAATTCACTTTAATAATAACTGACTCTGGGGGTGGAAGTTATATAATTCCAGAAGATGAGTCAAAATACACATTCCAAAAACTTGAAAATGAAGAATCAGAATAAAAGTAATAAATGAATTTATCGTAATTTCTAAATAGTTATATATGATTAAAATAGAATTAATATTGGTGGAAATCAATTGACAATTAAAAAAATTGGAATTCTGACAGGAGGTGGAGATTGTCCAGGCTTAAACTCAGTAATTTATGGAATAATGTTAAAGGCTTTTGATGCAGGTATTGAATGCATTGGAATCCTCAAAGGTTGGAAAGGTCTAATAGAAAATTTAACAATTCCACTTAATATTGCAGAACATGATGACTTACATACTATTGGAGGGACCATCTTATACACGAGCAGAACCAATCCATTCAAAAGTACTGTATCAAAAGAAAAAGTTGCTCAAGATTTAGTTGTTAAACTAGATGAATTAGGAATTGATGCGTTGATTGCCATTGGAGGTGACGATACCTTGGGAGTTGCAGATGCTATGTGCAAATATGCAAATGCAAATGTTGTGGGATGTCCAAAAACAATCGATAATGATCTGGCTGGAACTCATTACACATTCGGGTTCTGGAGCGCAGTACAATTAGCTTCAAATGCCATGGATAATTTAACCACTACTGCGAGATCCCATCAAAGAGTATTTGTTGTAGAGGTTATGGGTAGAGATGCGGGATTTCTTACGATGTATAGTGGACTTTCTGCTGGTGCCGATATAATCTTAATCCCTGAGACGCCCTTTGATTTTGAAAAAGATATTATTGATGTGCTTAGAAATAGAGTAAATGCGGGATATACTTATCACATTATAGCAACATCTGAAGGTGCTTATCCTAATAACGAATCGTTAGAAAGAGATTTTAAGTCCATTTCCAAGGAAACTATTGATAAACTGCCAAAAGATACATTTGGTAATCCTTTACTCGTAAAATTAAATATGTCTCAAATTATTGTTGATGAATTAAACTTAAGAGAGGATCTTAAAGCAGATTTTCGAAATAATGGCGTTGATTTTGAATGTAGAAGCGTGGTTCTTGGTCATACAATGCGCGCTGGAACCCCAAATTCTTTTGATCGAATTCTAGGGTTACGATTTGGATTAGCGGCTATGAAACTTGTTTTAGATGGGAAATTCGGAAATATGGTTTCACTTCAAGGTAATAAAATTAAGACATTTCCTCTCGCTGAGGGTGTTAAGAAGAAATATATCACAACAGATAATGATAAAATGGAATTAAGAGATTTATTAGTTAAAATACGATATCTCTCTAAGCAGAAATAAAAAAAATAATATTCTTTTGATTAGTGAATTTTTTACGCTAACCAAAATGTTTTTCTTCTTCTTGTTCTGCATCAATCGCATCTTTTTCTACATCTCGATCCAACCATTTTTCGCTTAATATTTCTTTATAATACTCATGTTGAATGATTAAACTCATTATTTCTGAGGTTCCGGTCCAAATCTCTCCGAGTCTCGAATCTCGAAGGATTCTTTCGATGGGGTACACAGTTGTATAACCAATACCTCCCATCACTTGCATAGCATTATTGATAACTTTCCAACACGCTTTAGTGGAAAATTTCTTTGATTCAGAAACTAATCTTCTTTGTAGAGCCGCTGGTGCTCCTGCATCAATAGTTTTTGCTGTGTTTAGAACAATTGATCTCGCTGCGTCTAAAAGAGTAATACTATCGGCTATTTTAAAATTCACAGCCTGAAAATCTTTAATTATCTGCCCAAAAGCTTTTCTTTTAGTTGAGTATTTAGTAGCAATGTGAAGACAAGTTCTGGCTGAGCCCAATGAGCCTGATGCGGTTGTAAGACGTTCAGGAACCATCATTTGATAGAAAATTATGCCTCCTTTCCCTTCTCCCATAATAATATTTTCCTGAGGAACTTGAACATCTTCGAATTTGAGTCTTCCCGCACCACCTCCTCTTGTCCCAAGAAGTCCATATATATATTCAGTCTCAACACCCTTACTCCGATCTACAATAAATAGACTAAGTGATGACCGAGGGTTAGCTTTTGGATCTAGATCAGTTTTAGCATAAACCAGAAAAAAATCAGCACCTTCAGCTCCCACAACAAAACGTTTCTCCCCGTTCAATATATAATAATCACCATCTTTGATCGCAGTGCATGTTGCTCCAAAGAAATCAGACCCTCCTCTTGGCTCTGTTAAT
>JAEOTH010000130.1 GCA_016839915.1 Promethearchaeota archaeon | reverse complement strand
GGTTTATCTACTTCATGGCTGATTTTGCCAGAGAATTTTCCAACATAGACTACTTTAAATTTTTCGTCATTTCTAGTAATGAATCCCTCATCCCAAGGTTGACCTCCACCCTTTGGGTAAAAAGCTGTATTATCAAGAATAATATATTTATTATCCATAACACTGACAACTTTGGTATTCCAACTTTTAAGATAAGAATTGTCCATATAGAGTGCTCTTGCCATAAAAAGAGAAAAAATTCTTTACCTTATAATTTTAATCCTTTTCATCGATTTCATAGGAAAAATAAATATTAACTATTTACTAACTCAATTCATTAAGTTCATTAGGTTTGGCACCACAAAAAGCCTCTACTTTGAGAAATTTCATTTCTTTGGAACAGTTAGGACAAAAATACTTTCCTAGTTCTTTATTCTCGAATGAATATCCACATTCTTTACAAGCTACAGCATTCATAATAAAACTATCCCAAATAGAGTTTTAATAAATTTTTATTATGAGTTAGAAATAAATAATAAGTTGTTAAACCTTAAGATAAGTTTTTAATAAAAAAAATGAATAAATAATAAGCTGTACATAATTATTAATAACTATTAACTATATAGTGTAATCTCTTAGTAAGTGTAATGGCGTAAAATATATGAAATCTGTCGAATTAGCAGGTAATAAATTTGAAATGAAGGACGGTTTTCTTGATCTAGGTCTTTTAGAAATAAAAGATATTGACGAGATAATAGGATTATCAAAATTGAAAGATTTAAAGAATCTAGAGCTAAGTTCAAACCAGATAGTGCATATAAAGGGTCTTGAACAATTAAATGAGTTAGAAATTTTAAACTTGGGCAGCAATAAAATTGCACAAATTAAAGGATTGGAAAAATTAAGTAACCTTAAGATTTTGCATCTCGTAAGCAATCAAATAACAGAGATTAAAGGGCTAGATGAATTAAGAAATTTAGAAGAATTATATTTAAGAGGAAATCAAATAACAGAGATAAAAGGATTAGAAAAACTAACTTCCTTGAAAAGACTAGATCTTTCTTGGAATACCATTACAGAAATTAAGGGTCTCGATAATTTATCTAATCTTGAAGTTCTGTGGATTATGGGAAATCAATTAGAGGAAATTAAAAATCTTGAAAAATTAGAATCATTAGAAGTGATGAATCTTGGTGGAAACAAAATTAATGGAATTCAAGGTTTGCAAAATCTATCAAATTTAAAAAGTCTTTATATAAATAATAATTTAATTCAAGAAATCCAAGGGTTAAACACTTTAGAAAATTTAGAGACATTATGGTTAAATACAAATCAGATTTCAGAAATTAAAGGATTAGATGAATGTAAAGATTTAAGAATTCTGAATTTAAAACAAAATGAAATAACCCATATAAAGGGCTTGTATACACTTACTGGTTTAGAGAATCTTTTTCTTTCGGAAAATAATATAGGAGAAATCAGGGGGCTTGAACCATTGACAAAATTGGAAACACTCGATCTTAGTCAAAATCGTATTATTCATATAAAAGGTTTAGAGTCTTTGATGAATTTAAAAGACCTATGGCTTGCAGATAACGTAATTCCTCAGAAAATATTAGATCAGTTAGGTGGATTAGATTCTGGCGGTTGTGCAAATGATCCAATGAAATTTGTGCAATATTGTCTGATAAATTTATGATTTTGTTATATATATTCTTGTCCTCTAAAAAAATAATATTAAAAATCATATTGTCTTCACATATCATTAATCATTTTAATTTTATTTGAAAAAATTTTTAATAGTGAATATTATGGGAATAAACCCATTTGATGTTGCAAAAAAGCAGATTGATATAGTTGCTGAAGAGATGGGATTAGATGCAAATTTAACGAAATATCTTAAAAGAATAGAAAGATCATTAATAGTATCTATTCCTATAGTCATGGATGATGGAGATCTTGAAATTTTCGAGGGATATCGGATCCATCATTCAACAGTTCGGGGGCCAGGCAAGGGAGGGATACGATATTCTCCAGAAGTCACTTTAGATGAAGTAAAAGCATTAGCTACATGGATGACTTGGAAATGTAGTTTACTGAATTTACCCTTAGGTGGAGCAAAAGGAGGAGTCTGCGTTGATCCCAGACAATTATCAAAAAAGGAATTAGAACGTCTTACAAGGAGGTATACATCTGAGATAATAAATTTTATTGGTCCTGATATTGACATCCCTGCCCCCGATGTTAACACTAATGCACAGATCATGAGTTGGATGATGGATGTGTATAGTATGCAGAAAGGACGTTCAGTTCCTGGAGTTGTAACTGGCAAGCCCGTTGAAATTGGTGGTTCTGTAGGCAGGGAACCTGCTACAGGAATGGGATTGTACTATGTGATTGAAGCTATGTGTGAAAAATTGAATTTTGACTTGAAATCGCAAACAATAGTGATACAAGGTTTTGGAAATGTAGGCGGTACGATTGCTGAATTTTTATATAAAGAAGGATGTAAAACAATAGCTGTTTCAGATATATCTGGCGCTCTTTATTCTCCTGAGGGCTTAGATATTGAAAAATTATTGGAATGGACTAAAAAAGGAAATTATTTGAAAGATTATAAAGACAAGAATTACAGTTTAATTACAAATGAGGAAATACTTACTACAAAATGTGATATTTTAATTCCCGCAGCTTTAGAAAATCAAATAACACAAAAAAATGCGAATAATATTAGATGTAAAATTATTTTAGAGGGTGCTAATGGTCCTGTTACCACTGAGGCAGATAATATATTATTCAGCAAAGGTATTTATGTAATTCCAGATATTCTTGCTAATGGTGGAGGTGTATGTGTTTCATATTTCGAATACGTTCAAGATATTCGTGCTTATTTTTGGGAATTGGATAGAATTAATAAGGAATTAAAAAAAATTTTGTTAAAAGCTTTTGAAGAAGTGTATGCTCTTTCGAAGGAAAGAAAAATTAAATTAAGAACAGCAGCATACATAATTGCAGTATCAAGGATCGCGAAAGCAATTGAATTAAGAGGAATATTTCCTTAACTTAATCACAAGTTATTTATTTGAATTTATTTTTTCTTTTTTATGACTGAACCTGATTATTACGAGAGAGTAAGACAAAAGTTGACTTTAGGATCGCTCTATGCCCCAAAACATAAAAAAATTATGGAGTTATTAAAAATATTTTGGAATGAAGAAGAAATAAAAATTTTAACTCATTTTGGGGGTACGGAAGACGACATTACATTACGAGAGTTAGAAGAAAAATCGGGTGTTCCAAAAGATAGAATTAAAGAAATTTTAGAGAATCTCAGAGAGAAAGGCACCATTGGGAAACGCGGATCAAGATATTGCTTATTACCTATTTTGCCAGGCATATTTGAAAAGTATTTTATTCGACTGAATGATACCGAAGATAACCTAAAAAAAGCAGCAGGAATCTATCGCTTTCTTTTCAAAAATTTTGTGCCTCAATTCTTAAACGAAACTAATTTTAAATTATTTCGTCCATTGCTTCCAGTTGATGCAGAGGAAAAATTGATCGAAATTGATCAGTCGTTTGATGTAGAATCACAAGTTCTTTCATATGAACTGATTAGAAGTATAATTGACAAATATGATAAATTCTCTGTTATTAATTGTCAATGTCGTTTAATTGGTGAGTATACTGGTGAATCATGCAAAGTTGCGCCTCCTGAATTAGGATGCTTTCTTGCAGGAGCAGTTGCTGAAAGAAACATAAAACGAGGGAGACCAAGTTTAACCAAAGAAGAAGCTATTGAGTTTCTTAAAAAGACTGAAAAAGCGGGATTAGTTCATAACTGTATTATGGACTCGAGTGTAGAATCCTCTCTATTTGTTTGTAATTGTTGCAGTTGTCATTGTGGTACTCTAATCTCCTCAAAAGAACACCGTGAAAACGCAGTTCTATCATCAAATTATATTCCAAGATTTGAACATGAATTATGTACTAAATGTGATATTTGTTTGAATAAATGCCAAATGGGAGCAATTTATCATAAGTGGGGAAACGAGGAAGATAAATCTGATGAAACCATGTATGTTCGAGAAGAATATTGTATAGGATGTGGAGTATGTGCAGCAAACTGTCCTAATAATGCTATTAAACTTATAAAAGTTAGAGATAATATCCCTAAGGAAAAATATAAAATTGGAAAGAGAACATTTTTAGAGCTAATTTTATAATTCTCTTTCTTTAAAAAAAGAATTAAAAAAATTGAAAAGTTAGATGGATAGAAGTAAATAGTGATATTACTTTTCTGAAAGTTCCTCTAGAACTTCCATCATTAATCCGTTAATTTCTCCATATGAAATTGCAGCTTGAAGATCACCCTCAATTTGAAGATCTCCACTCATGTAAGCACTTGTAGATTCTAACTCTCCTGATCCTAAACTTGCCCATGTAGCTCCCGTTGCTTTCATGGTAGCACTTGGATCATCCGCATCACCCTCACCAAAATCCACTTTACCTTCTCCAACTTTAATCCAATATTTATACTCCGTATCTGTGTATTCAAACTGGAGAGTAATTTGATCCATATCTTCTACTTCTTCTTTTAAATCGTCATTTTCCTCAGCAAGCTGTTTTAAAGCTTCAGCTAATATTAAAGCATCAGATGGTTTTCTCTCTCCTTCACCATCTCTTAATGCTGCTAATTTTTTTAGTAAATTTAAATCCATTTTTAATACACCCTTTTTTCAAAAAACCATTCTTATTAATATAGATAAATTAATTAATTTTGAATGTATTAAAAGGTTTTATCAGTAACAAAAACTCTTTTTTTAAAAATATATTAAAAATCCAATAAAAATTTTAAAAAAAAAAAAATAAATGTTAATTTATAAACTTTCAGCTTGCACGGTTATACTACCAGTTGATGCCGCTACACTAAAAGTATACCTATTAATTGCATCATCATAGTCATTTGATTCTATTGTTTTCGGATTTACTCCACTTTCACTAAATCCGCCAGATCCTAATGGAATATAGCTATTTGATCCAGTTGATGTAAAGCAAGTGAATTTGGCACCCACTGTTGTTAAATAGTCTTTATAATAAATATTTACGCTCCCTGTAGATGTTAATATTGACCCTGTAATATTAGCATCCATTTCATTATATTGATAAATAGTCACTCCGATAGCTCCAGTTGAGCTTTGTAATTTCCAATTATACGCTCCCATATATTTCATATTATAACTCCTAAATCCTATATACCCTGTTGATACGGTTCCAGTTAAATGCCCTCCGATGATACATCTAGAAAAATTTAACCCAATATCTCCGGTTGATGCAAATATTGTAACATCTTGGGTAAAATTAGTAAGTTTAGCATACAAATTAACTGCTCCCGTGCTTGTACTCAATCCTACATTTCCTTGGAATGTTGTATTTTTGGATGAATTTAGAAATATCGCACCTGTTGATGCTCCTAAAATGGTATTATTGAGAACGATATTATCAGGAATATTCATACTTATCGCACCAGTGCTAGTTAGAACATTGAGATCATAAATCACATCAGTTCTAAGGGTTAAATTAATTTGGATTTGTTGGTTTACCCCAAAAATAAACCAAGTTGTTGCTTTCGCATCAAGTGTGAATGTTGTCACTGGCGATGTATCATTTTCCCATATTATGGGGTAAAAAAAATCGGATAGAGTTGAATCTTTAACAAAAATTCCTACAATATGAATATCTAAATCTATTTGAGCAAAATAGTCAGTTGGTGTTTTATTATAACTAATTAGTACTGAACCAATATCAGAATTAATATTAATTCGCTCAATTGCAGAAGGAGAGCTTGGGTTGTAAAAATATGTATTTTCATAATCGATTTCACCCCATGTCGCGAAAATTAAGACTCCAAATGCTGTTGCTCCCGTTACAAGGCAAGCAGAAATTATAATTAAAACAATTTTTAAGTTTCTTCTCAATTAAAACACTTCTGTTAAAATCTATATTATAATTTAAAACTATAGTAAAGAGTATTTAAATAATTTTTAGACTAATTTTTATAATCTATAAAAAAAAAAGGAGGATTTTGTTAAATTAACGAATCATAGCTTTTTAATTATAGATTGAGCAAATTTTGTTGCTTTTTCGAGATCTTCATCATTTGGGCGCCCTTTAAGTTTTTTTTGAAATTCTTCCGCTTCTTTTCTTTTTTCAGGAGGTAATTTCTCTAACATTGACTTAATTGTTGCTTCAGGAATACCAATATTTTCACCCATACAATCAAACTCACTTATTATCTTTGATTTTACTTTTTCTAATTTTCTTTTAACTAATTTAAATCCATCCTGATAACTATCAGCGCTAGCATGAGTAGAGAAGAATGCAAAATTTGGAGGTAATTCTTGAGCAGCATTTATTAAATCTGGAAGTGCCTTATTAACACGACTGGCATATATGCCCGATCCTAAAAAAATAATATCGTATTCTTTCAAACTTGATGGCTCAACCTCTTTAATTGGTTTTAAATCGACATGTTGACCCTCTAAACCATTCTTAATACTTTGAGCTACTTTTTCTGTATTTCCTGTATTTGAAAAATAAGTTACTAATATTTTCAATATTCCACCACTTCAAATTAAAATTAAATTTAGTATTAAAAGTAACTTTCAACCCATATATTATCTTAATTATATTTTTTTTAGCCTATTTATCATTCAATTTTCAAATTAAAAAATCGTATAGCGTTCTCAATGGTTTTTTCACTTACCAATTTCTGATTAACATTGTGGGAATAAGCTATAGCGGCTATGGAATATCTTACATTTGATGGTATATTAATTGGTCCTCTTTTATAAGGGTGTTGATAATAAGAGTCAGTTTCGGTTACTAAGGATTCCAAAGGAGTAGATTTTGTCACTCTGCGCCATCTATTAAAACCATATGCAGAACTTGGAACAGAAAGAATAAATCCTTGATTTGACAAAATACTCCCATAATCTTCAGGTCCAGAAAAACAATGCCACATAACTCTCTGAGGTTCTATTTTATATTCCTTTAAGATATTGAGAATTTCTTTATTTACCCCATCTCTTTTATTAAATCTGTGCTTAGGATGAGCTCTATCAAATTCATGTTCAGCAGCATTTCTAACATGTAAGATATAAGACTTATCAAGATCCTTTGTTAGTTCAAAGATTTGTCTAAGAACTTCGACTTGTTTCGTTCTCTTCTCAAGAGAGCGTGCGTGATGGAAGTCTAAACCAATTTCTCCGATTCCAAGATATCTTTCTGAGTTTTCTTGAATAAAATTCATCCATATTTTCCATTCAGCATTGTATTTATCTTTAGGAGTATATGTTACTGTTTGTGGAGCCCAACCACAGGTAAAACCAAAATTTTTATTATATTTTTTCATAAAATCTAATGTTATATTCAAAGTTTGTATATCTATTGTACTTGTAATTAAATATTGTCCACCCATTTTAAAAAAATTCAAATACTGTTCTTTATCTGAAGGTAGCTGATCATTTTTAGGACGCTGAAAAGGTAGATGGCAATGAACATCAATAAATTTTAAACTTTGGTTGGGTTCTGGAATTATAATCTCTTTTGGCATAATAAATTTAGATGCAATAAAATTATCAAAAATTCTGATTGGTTAAATTTCTAAATAAATTGTAGTATTAAGATTTTATCAAACTAATTCTTTAAATAATGTCCTTTATTAAAATCTATTATGAAAGATCAGTTAAAGGCTAAACTAAAGGATTTAGATGTTAAAAAGAAAGAATTACAACCGAAAATTGATGAAATTAACGCAAAAAGAGAAGAAGAAATTCAAAAAGTCAACAAAAAATATGATCATATGATATATGACATCAATTATACAGCTCAGCAATTAGAAGATGAGTTTTATAATGATCTAATAAAATCATATATTGAAATTGTCTCTAGAGAATTTGATAGAAAAAGAAGTTCAGATATCTATGAAGTTTCAAACGACTTTAAAGTTTATAAAGAAGGAATTGGAGAATTTGATGTGTTCCCAAAAGAATTGATTGATAAAATGTATAAAGTTATTAATGGGGCTCCCATTGAAGATATCATGTACGATCTTGATAAGATTCAAGCAAAATATTTGAGATCTTAGGGCAAAGTGCTTTAAAAATAAGAAATAGGTTTTTTCGAAAAATATCAAATTAAAGATGCTCTTTTTTAAATAATATTGAGATATTACATAGATAAATATGTAAATTTGAATCTCTTGGATTATAGTTAGATTAGATTATAATTTTAGTATGGAGTTGATATGAGTGGAGTTATTCGAAGAGGAAGTAGAAATATATAACTCTAAAATGAGAGCCTTAAATTGGCTTTATGATGAATTACAGCTCCAACCCGAAGCGTTAAAAAATATAATCAATGAAAGAGGTCAGAATTTACCACTAAACTTATAAAACCTCATTGAAATGCGTTCTTATAATAGTGTTTAAAATAATTTCAATCTTTTTAGTAATTTCATAAACATCCCCTTTTTCTGGAACATGAATGAAAATAACCGGATACTCTTTTTTTGAATAATAAAGTGCCCAATAATAAAGATAATTGCAAAGATAAAATCCAGGAAAGAATGATATTGTAATTTTTCTATTATCCTTAAGATTTGAGCAAATTTCATTGAGATTAATCCTTGTTTTAATCAAAAGAGAAAAAAATATTCTAATTGGTCCAAATTTAAACTTATGCTCTATATCGTCACCAATTTTAAAGTTCCATCCATATTTTTCTAGATGAATTTTATCACAAGAATGTATCCCGAGAAGGACTACTAGCTTAGGTACTAATTTTTGTTTTGATAAAAGATTTTTATAAGTTTTGAGGCTTTCTTTCCAACTAACAGGCAAAATCTTTCTTATAATTTGAAATTCCTTATTTTTGAAAAATAGTCTCTTTACGATTTCACTACTTAAATTTGTAGTATATTTACCATATGGACCAAACCCAGTTAATATAATCACAATTAGTGGAATAAAATTAATTATAAATAAAAATCAAAAAAATATATGAAAAACAAGTGTGCCTTTAATTTTTAGATTTTATTCTTCAGCAGCTTCTTTTGCTTTTGCTTTTTCTAAGGCAACAAGTTGTTTTTCTAATTGTTTTATTTCTCCCTGAACTTCTTTAATCTTATTTTTCTTATCAGTTTCAATTTCCTTTAACTTGGCGTTTAATGCTTTCGCTTTTTCACTTTTTAATTGAGTAAGCTTTTTACTAGCATTTTTTGCAGAGTCAATTTTTTCTTTCTTTTTCTGTGTCCATTCCTCTGCTTTCTGAATAGCTTCATCACGTAATCCTTCTTCTTCATTTAATTTTGTTTGCGCTTCCTCAATCTGAGGATCAAATTCTAGTTCAATTTCTGATTCAGCGGAAGCATCTCTTTTTGAAGCATCTTCTTCTATCCTCGTTATCTCATCTTCCTTAGCGCTAACCTGACCTCTAATATTCTCTTCAGACATTTAACATCAATTTTAATTATTATGTTTGATATTTTTGTTAAATCATCAAATCTTTTAAATTTTGGGCTTATTGAAGTGTTTTTAAATAGGTAGCTTTTAAAAATTCTTATAACGCAATTTTTATGATATTATAACAACAACTATCATTCTTTTTTATCTTTAATTGTAAATTCCCAGGCACACCAATAATTATCGGGATGATTATCTGGAGGACATGCAATGCAAATCGTTTCTATTCGAGGATCTATAGTTTTAGCAAATAATCCATATTCGGTAATACCGACTTGTTTACAAGGAAAATCTGGAAGACCTCTACGTTTTCTAGCAGATTGAACACGACAATCTATCATCCTAAACACACATCTATCATTCGAGACTTCAAAAATTTCTTGGACATTGATATTTGCATATACTCGATATTTTAAAGCTTTAATTAATGCGGGAATTCCACCATTTTCAGATATCTTAAACCGTTGCATTATTCTTTTAGCTTCAATGATAGTGAAGCGTTTCCACTGCTTTACATCAAATTCTATAGCCTTTTCAATACCATATTCTGATTCAACTACTTGAAACCATGTACCATCTATTGCTAACCAATTTTTGGAAAGATCTTCAATATAATCCATCAATTCTTCCTTTGTAAGTGATTCTAAGTCTTTTCTCATTTTAATCAACCTAACAACTAATAAAAACTTAATTTTGAAAATAGTTTATACTTTATATAGTTAGTTCATTATCAAATTGTTTCCTATAACGGATAAAAGTGGGAGAAATTGAAAACAAAAATTTAATAACTTTTTAATTTTAATTATTTTAGTGTTCTATTTATCCAGAATTAGGAAAATAAAGAAAATAGATGAGAAAAAATGGGAAAAACTTTAACTGAAAAAATCTTAGAGCAACATTTAGTTGAGGGAAAGTTAGAAAAGGGATCTGAAATTGCTATTAAAATTGATCAAACTTTAACTCAAGATGCTACTGGTACGATAGCATATTTACAATTCGAGGCAATGGGAGTTCCACGTGTTCAAACTGAATTATCCGTAAGTTATGTGGATCATAATACATTACAAACTGATTTTAAAAATCCTGATGATCATAGATATCTTCAGAGTATTGCTGCGAAATTTGGATTATATTTCTCAAGACCAGGAAATGGCATTTGTCATCAGCTACAACTAGAACGCTTTGCTCGTCCAGGTAAAACATTATTAGGTAGCGATAGCCATACACCAACTGGTGGCGGAGTGGCATCAATTGCAATTGGAGCAGGGGGACTTGATGTCGCTGCTGCTATGGCAGGGGAACCTTTTCGCTTGAAGATGCCTAATGTTGTGAAAGTAAATTTAACTGGTAAACTTCCAGACTTTGTTTCAGCCAAGGATGTAATTCTAGAGGTTTTAAGAAGGATTGGAGTAAAAGGAGCCGTGAATAAAGTTTTAGAATATACCGGCCCAGGGATAAAGACTTTAACCGTTCCCGAAAGGGGTACAATTACAAATATGGGAACAGAAACTGGAGCGACTACCTCAATTTTTCCTTCTGATGAAATTACAAGAGAGTTTCTTGAAGCTCAAGAGAGAGGAGATCAGTGGACTCGATTAGAACCAGATAATGATGCAAACTACGATGAAACAATAGAAATAAATTTAAGTGAGTTAGAACCCCTCATTGCAGAGCCTCATAGTCCTGGTAATGTTAAGACTGTAAGAGAATTAGAAGGATTAAACGTAGATCAAGTTTGTATTGGTAGTTGTACTAATTCTTCATTAAGAGATTTAAAAATTGCTGCTAATATGTTAAAAGGGAAAACTATTGCTTTAAATACTGTCTTAACTGTCTCACCAGGTTCTCGACAAGTAGTAGATCATATGATAAATTCAGGAGAAATGGGTCTTTTAGTCCAAGCAGGGGCAAGAATCCTGGAGAATGCGTGCGGTCCGTGCATCGGCATGGGGTTAGCGCCACGGAGTGGTGCTGTCTCCTTAAGAACATTTAATAGAAATTTCTTAGGGAGATCAGGAACAAAAAGTGCTAATGCGTACTTAGTGAGTCCTGAAACAGCTGCGATTGCAGCTATTAAAGGTAAAATTACAGATCCAAGAAAATTTGGTAATTTGCCTAAAATCGAAATGCCAAAAAAATTTATGGTAAATGATAATTTGATTATTCCACCATTACCTCTAGAGGAAGCCAAGAATGTAGAAATCGTAAGAGGTCCTAATATTAAACCTCTACCTGAATTTAATCCTTTACCGGATAAACTGGAAGGAGAAGTTCTTTTAAAAGTTGAAGATGATATAACAACAGACCATATAATGCCAGCGACAGCAAAAATCTTACCATTGAGAAGCAATATACCAGAAATTAGTAAATTTGTTTTTAATGTAGTTGATGAATCTTTTCATGATAGATCTCTTGAAAAAGGAGGGGGCTTTATTGTTGGGGGAGATAATTATGGTCAAGGGTCTAGTCGTGAACATGCTGCGATTGCTCCTAAATATCTTGGAATTAAAGCAGTCATAGTAAAAAGCTTTGCACGTATTCATTTAGCGAATCTTTTAAATTTTGGAATCGTCCCATTAACTTTTGCTAATAAAGAAGATTACGATAAGATTGAACAAGGAGATCGTTTTGAGATAGATTTAACAACAATAAGCTCTGGTAAAGTTTTATTAAAAAATATTTCAAAAAATCTAAACATTGAATTAGTACATTCTCTTAGTACCCAAAATCTCGAAGAATTAATGGCTGGTGGAAAGTTAACACTTATAAAACAAAAATATGCGTAATTAAGTATTTTATCCAAATTTTTTTTACTTTTTTTATATTTTTCATTATTATGTTTGATAAAAAATTCGTTATTGACCCAAAACTCCGATTTTCATCAAGAGTAGAGAAATATATCAAATACCGACCAGGTTATCCTCAAGAAATAATAGAATTCTTAAAAAAGAAGGGGATTCTAAATTCTAACTGTGTGATTGCAGATATTGGTTCTGGAACTGGCATATTAAGTGAATTATTTCTTAAGGAAGGGAATAAAGTCTATGCTGTCGAACCAAACGCTGATATGAGAAAAGCAGGAGAAAACCTGAATCATAAATATTCAGAATTTATTAGTATTGACGGTTCTGCAGAGGACACAAAATTAAATAATTATTCTATTGACATAATCACCGCTGGCCAAGCATTTCATTGGTTTAACTTAGAAAAAGCTAGAGAAGAATTTCTTCGTATTCTTAAAACTGGAGGATGGGTTATTCTTATTTGGAACCGCCGAAAAATGCTTACAAATGAATTTTTAAAGGAGTATGAAAAATTTCTTTTAAGATACGGAACAGATTATAAAGCTATTGAAAAGAGTAAACTTGATTTCAATAAATTCTTTATGGGAGATAAAGTGGAAAACATTTATAATAAAATTACATTTGAAAATCATCAAATATTTGATTATGAAGGACTGGAGGGTCGATTACTTTCTACTTCATATATCCCTTTAAGTGATTCTCCTAAATACAATGAAATGCTACTAGAATTAAAAAAATTATTCAAAAAGTTCCAGAGAAATGACCTTATTAGATTTGAATACGAAACTGAGGTCATTTATGGGCAGTTGTTACGATAAATAACGTTATTCAAGATATATTTTTATTGTATCTTTGATTATGTTAAATTTCTCAAGCGAAAGTTTAATATCTCCATTTTTCAATAATATTAACCCTTCGTCATTTAATATTCGTATAGAATCTTTAAGCTCTTCAAATCTGATATTATTTTGCAATTCTGTTATTAGTTCTGAGTAATCTTTGATTAAGTCTTTTCTTTTTACTAATTCAGCAATTCCAATAATTTGTTCACAATTTGATATCGCTTCCTTGAATTTCTTTTCTTCTTGAAGTTTTTTAACTTCCTTTGCTAAATTCTCTAACTTTTCAAGGTTTTTTTGATAATCTCTTTCAGTATTTATAATATCTGATTGAATTTCTTTTATTTCTTTTACATAATTTGTTAACTCATTGTCTTCAAGTTGTTTTATTAAATTAGTTATTTTAGATTTCAGATCATTGAATAGGAATTTTCCTTTCAATTCTATGCTCTCTTCTATTAATTTCTCAGCCTTTTCAACTAATTCTTTCCTTGTTTTAGCTTTAATGTATTTTTTCTCTAAATTTTCCCAATGCTGTTTTACTTTCTTATCTTCAAGTTTAGAAAGCACAGTTTGAGCATTTTCTAAAATTTCAGTGGTTTTAATAAAATCTTTTGTATTAAAAGCATTATTAAATTCATTCTCTAACTGTGTTAATTCATCTTTTAGTTTTTTAATTTTTTCAAGTCTTAGTTTTAATTGTTCACGTCTTATTCGCTCTTTTTCTTTTTCTTCTCGTTCTTTGAGTAATTTTTTAACACGAGCAATTAGATCTTCTTGCTCTTTGACAAATGACTTTAAGTCTTCTGGTTTCGCAAACTCAATAATTTCATAGGCAAGTGACAAAACTTTCTTTAACTTCCCTTTCATATATGCTTGACCTTGAATAGCGAGACGGTTGTCAATTTGCTCGACAACTCGGATTTTTCGTTTTTCTTCTTTTTCTTCCACTTCTTCTCTAGGTTCTGTTTGATCTTCAGTCACAATTCTACCTCTTTTCGATTTAATTTTTATACTCCTGTAATTGTATTGTAATTTGCTCAAAAGATTCCAAAGATTCTGAACATGAACCACTATACAAAGCATCCATTCCTTTTTCACTCAATCGCTTTATATGTTCTAAAAGGTGTTTTGCAGCAATAAATTTAACTTTAAAATCATCCCATTTCTTTTTGATTCCATCATCTATAAGTTCAGAAAGGAGATTAGCCCCTTTTTCAATTATATTATTTAAATTTTTAATTTCCATAGTTTTTAAAGATAAAATGAAGCTTTCTTCTAATTTTGAGAGCTTATATTCTAATTTCCGTTGATTTTCTTCAAAAATTCTTTTTTCCTTAATTTTTAATTTTGTTTCTTCCAAGACTTTTAAATATTGATCAATTATGTTTTGGTTAGTTATTGATCTCGCAAGCTCTATGATTTTTTCACATTCGATTAAATTTTCTTCTAATCGATCATTTCTTTGATTGCCTAAAATAACTTTTTCTAAGTTAGTGATATCATCTAATTTTGTTTTATATAATTCTTCTGCAGAATCAACTTCATTTATTAGAATATCTAGTTTACTACGATATTCTGGAAGATCAATTTTCTCAGTGTTTTTTATTAAAACTTTTATTTTTAATTTCAATTCTTCATATAGATGGCCTTCCTTTAATTTTACAATTTCTTCAGAGAATGATTCGAATTTTTCAATAAAATCTAATTTTTTTTTAGCATCCTCTATTTTATTTTTGAATTGATTCCATCTATTTGTAATTTTTTCATCAATTAAATTTGCCAATAAATTCATTCCTTTTTCAAAAATTTCTGTTGCTTTCGAAATTTCCAGAATTTCTAAAGAAGAGCTTAATTCTTTTTCTAAGAGTACGAGATCGTTTCTTATTTTCTCTTGCTCTGAATTCCACTTCCTTTTCTCTTTTAGAATTAATTCTTTAGCATTTGAGATTAAAGACAAATCATATATAGTCTCATATTTTTTAATAAAAGTCTCTACTAAATTATGAGCATCTAATATCCTTTGAGATTTTACTAAATCAGTATATTCCTTTTCAACTTTAGCAGTTTCTTTCTCAATTTCAGAGACTATTTTTTCATTTTCATATTTTTCAGTTAATTCTGAAATTAATCGTTTCTGTTCTGTAACAAGAGCATCATCTTGTATTTTCTTTGCTAATTCTATTATTTCTTTCAGTAAAGTAATTGCATTTTTATATTCTTCAGATTTTATTAATTTATCTGATTTTTCTTTTAAATCATTTACTTTCTCCAAAATTGGAATGACAATTTTTTCTTGATAATTAATAATTTCATATAATTCATCTTTAGTTAAATTCAGATTATTGAAAAATTCTAATGGTTCTGATCTCATATCAAAAGTGATATTTCTGATAATTCTAAATTGAGGAAATTCTTCTTTCATTATCACACGAATATTAGGAATATGGTTTTTTAAAGCTTGAGTGGCATTCCTACCAATCCAAATATACATTGTTTTTATTTTTGTGATATAAATAGCTAAGATATTGACAATTGTGAAAACTTCTTTTATATGTTCATAAGCTACCTCATCAAAGGTTCCATCATAATTAAGCTTGAAGGTTTTTATTACATTTTCAACCATAACTCCTCATCCTTAAACCTTGTAATAAAGTAGTCAAAGAATTTGCTTTTAAACGTTTGCGATTAGAAATGAGAAAAGAAGCTAAAAATCCAACAGATAGTATTCAAATATCACAAAAAATATCTTTATAGTTAGCCTAAATATCTTCTTATACTCGCATATCTTGCTGACAAATTTTCTGTCTGTTTATGTTCTAATGTTAACTTAAATTAAGTTTATTTCTTAAAACCGTATGTAATATACCTCCGTTTAGATAAGAACAAAATATGCTAATTTTATATGCTATTCGACAATTTTTGAAATGTCACCATTTTCTTCTAAAATTTTCGCAAAATCTTGGACTTTACTAGGATAAAAAATATGCTGGAACTCCAGAGTTAATATTGCACTAATTTCCTTAAGATTTAATGATAATCCAATAAAATTTAACAGTTCTTGGACATCCCCTCCCCATACATCTGGTGGTTCGGGAACTTTGAACTTCTCATAGGCACCTGTTAGTAGAATTGGTATATAATATTTCAAATTCCTTCTTCCTACAAAATTTAAAACCCATTTTTGCTTAAAGTTATCAGGTTCTTCAATAAGATTAATATCAATAGATACATATTTACATAGCTTATTCCAATATAATAAAAGATTTCTCCTTAATTCTTCTAATTCCTTAACTCTTTCAGAAAATAACTCTTTAACTATTGGAGATAATAAATCATGTTGTTTTAGTGAATCCAATAATAATTTTTCATAATTAACAAAGCTATTTATTAAAGTTATTCCGAGGATATTAATCTCCTCTTTTGAGACCATTGTAATTTCTTGATCGAGTTTATTGTAAAGAGAGAGTAGAATTTCTTTTGCTTTTCCAAGTCGTTGATAAAAATTTCCTTCTAAAATTGGCCACAAAGACATTAAAGTATCTTTATTTTGTATTGAAAAAATATAACTAGTGCATAGTGCGATGGCAATTACTCGCTTTAATTCTGTTGAATCACATTTTTCTATTGTGTCAAGGGAACTATGCCAGAAAGGATCTTCATGTCCAATCATAATACCAGGAATGCTTATAGGTTGCGCTACAAATACACCATGATCGCTTCCACCTGAATATGGAACAATTCGATATCGCATCTGCATTTGCGTACCATTTATAGCTACACCCTTAGGGTGATCTGCTATTATTTTCGTAAAATATTGAATTACATCATTTAGAACTGAAGGTCTTGAATACGGTCCAAGACAAATATTACAGGGATTGCCAACTTTTAAGGGATGTTCTCCTATCATATCTAAATTAATATTAAAAAGTGCATTCTTAACAATATATTCGTGTTCCTTAACCCAGGGGAATGTTCCATGAAATTCAGGAACCCAAAGAAATCTAATTGTTCGTTTCGGGGGTTCTAATATATTTTTCTTTATCAACGTTGTAAGTGAACGTGCCAATTCTAGCAAACCTGCAGACCCACTTGCATTATCATTTACTCCAGCAGCAGGGTGACATATATGCGCTGTCAGGATTATCTCTTCATTAGGTTTTTCTGTCCCTCTAATAGCAGCTGAAATTACTTCTAATTTCCCTTCATAGACTTTAGCTTCAATCTTAGCATATAATTTAACAGGTCCCTTTTTTAACAATTGTTTTAAGTATAAACCTTGCTCAAAAGGAATACTAAGCCCAAAAGTTGTTTTTTTTAAATCTTCAGCTATTGCAGGAAATCTATTATAAATAATCATTCCTTTATTACCGGCTGCTCGTTCGGGACCGGGATATACAATAACACCCAATGCTCCTTTTTCTGCATATAATGGAGGAATTATAATTTTTGGTGCTTCCATTAAAACGATTTTACCTTCAACATCTAAACCTTCAAAATCCTCTTCTGTAGCACCCTTTCCAACATTTATTAATTCTGCGGTTACATCACAACCTTTTGACCTTCCTACAATACACATGGGAATATCTTGAAACCGACATAAAATTTCTTTTTTTGGTTTTATTAATCTTAATTCACCTGATTTAATCTCCCAACTTTGAGTTACAATCCAATCCCATGTTTTAGTTCTTCCATCTGCAGGATATTTATGGAGTTTAATCTCATCCAAACCGAATGATTCCAATTCTTTCATTACTTTTTCTACAATTTCATGGTAAGCTTGAGACCCTACTACTCGATTATATTGCGAGATCTTCGATACCCAATCAAAAGCAAATTTTCCACTAACTTCACTTAAAACTTCGTCAATAAATTTAGAGATATCCTTCATATATAAGCAACTTTGTAAAAGAACGTAATTACTAATTAATTTGATATTACACGCTATTAAAATATAAAACTTGTGATTCTGAAAATCCTATTTATTGCTATTCGCTACAATTGCGTTTATAATTCGTGGAATTATTTCACTAGGAAAACTATGCCCCATTCCATCTAAAATTAATAATTCTGCGCCAGGGATGGTTGTTGCGATATCTTTACCCGCTTCAATAAGGTTAAAAGGATCTTCACTCCCATGAATAACAATCGTAGGCGCTACTATTGCAATAATTTTAGGTTTAATATTACCTGGAACTGCCATCGCTGCTAATTGACGAGCAATTCCTTGAGGATAATAACTGCGATCATACTCCATTGTTCTATACTATCTTGATTGAGCCTCATCATAAGGAAAAGTGCCATTACTCAGCCTATCGCGTTTGACAATGTCTTCAATATATGCTTCGCGCTCGGAAGGAACGGGAGCAAAGAATTGCATTAAAATTTCAGGTTTTGAAGGAGGTAGTTC
>JAEOTH010000129.1 GCA_016839915.1 Promethearchaeota archaeon | reverse complement strand
CTGCTATCTCCAAATTGGACATTAACAGAAATAGACCTTAATTTTACGGGTATTAAAATGAATTATGAAACAAAGGTAATTGAAGAAGAAGCAACAGGATTCGAAATGATAAGAGGGAGTTACAATGAAATTTTAGGGATGCAAATAAATATTACAGAACTTACGATTATTTATTCGGTAGATATTTTCGGTTATAAGGCGATTAGAACCACTTCCCCATCACCAGTATATGTCCGAATAGAGGGATGGGACTCTATTAATAAAAGACCAAATGGAGTGGTTTATAGTAGCACCATCATATTAAATATGACAGAAGGAATTCCTCAATGGAATAGACAAAAATTTCAATCTCCAATTATTTTAATTCCAGGATTTTACTGTTTAGTGGTTGATGGATCTGGAATAAGTTGGAATGATAAATATTACTGGTTTATTAATAATGAAAATCCCACTTCACAATTATCTATGTGTCTTTATGATGATGTTTTAGATGAATGGCAAAATAGGACTGGAGATGTGTTTCTCCATAAGATAACACAAAAAGTTAATCGATCATATATTCCCTCTGAAATTAACATGACTGCCGAAATTGATGGCAAATCATACATTATAAAAGATGGAATAGAATTAGCTACTGGAATGCTTTCTATAGAGAATCTTGATTTCTCTATAACAGGAACTATGATAAATATTATTATTAGAAATAATTTATCTATTAGTTTAGAATTTGATTTTAGTTATCATATTTCTCTTAAACATTTCTTTTTCTCGGTTGGTTCAGTTTTTATGCAGGAAAATTTGGCAAATAAATGGACAGTTAGTCCTGAATTTATAAGAGTTTATTCAAGTTTTTTAATAAAATTTTACTATCCAGAAAGTTGGTATAATCTTACAGTTTATAGAAATGGGCTTGATATTACTCTTGATGTAGATCTTAATAACACTGATAATTATATTCTCATTTCAAATAATACAATAAAATATGGAGCTACATGGTTAATATCTGCTTATTCTCCCAATATAGATTTTACTTTGAATATACAAAAAACGGAATTTGAGCCATTGCAAGATTTAAAATTCTCAGTTTTTGCACCAATTATTCAAGGTAATATAACCTATATATTGATTGATGCATTGGGTTTTGAAGAATTTAGGGCCACAAAAAAGGTTGTTTCTCAAGAAACTTTATTTTGTTATAATTTATCTGCAAATCCACATGAGGGAATTTATAAAGCTTACTTATTTTGGTATAATAGTACTGATGCAGGTATTGAAACTCAAGAATTTTCAATTACTCTTCCTTTCACAATACCACTCGAAGTTATTTTAGACATTATTTTCCTTGTGACCATTATTTTAGGAGGAAGTATTTCGGGTTTTGTATTAGTAAAAAGAAGGAGAAGGATTAAAATCGAAGGTCAACAAAAAACAATCAATAAATATACAGATATGTTAAACATACACTATTTTATTATATCTGATAAAAATTCTGGACTAACAGTTTATGAGCAATTTTTTACAGGTAGATATGTAAATAGCGCATTAATATCTGGATTCTTACAGGCCGTACGTGCCTTTGGATTGGAAATAACAGATGCTGATGAAGAGACGCGAAGTGTTAAATTGGATTATCAGAAATCAAGAATTTTAATGTCAGATTATAAAAATATTAGAATAATTCTGATTATGGAGAAGGATCCTTCTCAATACTTTTTAGAATCAATAAATGCTTTATCATATAATATCGAACAAAAATACGGACAGTTTTTAGAAAATTTTGATGGAGATATTACTCACTTTGATGAGATAAGAGATCTCCTTCATCTTCATCTACACACATCCCTAATCTCCCCATTAAGAGTGATACCTCAACCTAAAAAAGTTACTTCTAACGAACAAATGATGATAAATCGAGCCTTAGAAATTATGAAAGAAAAAAACACAGATCATTTCTTTGTTTCATCATTACATGGGAAAAAGAATGGAGTTCAAGCAAAAAATATTGAAACAATTCTCAACTTAATTCAAAAAAGAGTATTTAAACCTATAGCAAGAAATTTTGAGTTAATTAAAAAAAACTAGCCTCAGAGACAGGTGATTGAATCCTAATTCTTTGTTGACTATTATCTTCCAATATTGAGATTAATGCAGTAACATTTTGTTTTGTTTCATAGATGATTTCTTTCTCTTCATCTTTTTTCCAAATATTAAACCCTGTTAAAATTGGAGCAGTCTCAAAGAGGCCCTCCTGAAGCCCGGAAACCTTTATTGAGACTCCTTTCAGATCCTTCTTTGAAATATTTTTAATTTTTAGAGTGTATTTATCCATATCAGAATCAATGGAAATTACTTTGTAAATTTTTTGAAATTTTGAAATTCCATCAAAAACAGATGCTGCTGCTGCCGTTCCTTCTGAGAATAAATCGAATTCGACTTTCTTTTCATATATTGGACCGCCAGTGATTGTTATAGGAATTTCAAACTTAATTGGCTCTAATCCATACTCTGGTTTTTTCTTTCCAATAATAAGTAAGCTCCACTTTGTGTATGCACCATACTTCAATCCAAACTCGTCCTTCTCAGATGGAGACCATAAGTAATTATGGCTTGGTTCCGCAACTTCTGGAACCTTGAGAAGCATAAAATCTTTTTCAAAATTCTGTGTTTTTACATCTCCCGCTATTGCAGGGGGGAGCTCTTCAACTTTACGACAATTTTGACCATATGCTTCGCAATAACAAACCAAATTGGAATTTTGCAGTAATCTTACTTCCAGTTGTTTAAGCTCTTCTGAAGTATAACTAATTTTTATAGTTTCTCCTGGTTTAAAAATATCCTTGGTTAGAAGAATATTTAATCCAGAAATTGAAAATGAAATTGGTTTTGGTGTTTTTACATGAAGGCCAGAATTCCTTGCCTTTATCTCAACATCATGAGTTTTATTAATTACTAAATCATCTTCGGGATTAATTGGATTAGGTTGTCGTAAGATAAGTTTTAATGAATAAGTTAGGTTCCTGTTCTTTATGGTTGGCACAACATTACTTTTAATCAAGAGAGAGCGTTCTCTAATGTATTCTCCTGCTTCAAAATGTCCTTTCGAAAAAATCTCTTCTTTTGAGACTTGAAGTTCCTTGAGACAGGGTGGATTAGTTATTAATCTTATCCCACTCCAAAAAATATCGGTTTCTTCTTCAAAATTAAATTTAGCGTTAATGTTTAACTTATCTCCTATAAATATTGACCCTTGATTCAAATCAGTTAATTCTAACTTTACCAAATCCAAATAGATATATTGTTGATTTTATATTAATTGTATAAAAAGATAGAATTTTATAAAAACTTTTTATTATTAAATGAGAAATATGTAAATAGTCAATCTCTTTTTTGAATAATTGTTCTATTGTTCAAGATTGTCAACTTTTTAATTAATTTTAAGAAGCTAAAAAGTAAATATAATTAATCACTATTAATAATAAGGATAAAAAGAAATATTAGAGTTACCTAGAACAATGAAAGAAATACTCGATGGAAATATTAAAGCCATTCTCTTTGACTTAGATTGTACTTTATTAGATATTGATTTGGATAGATTCATTCCAGAATATTTAAAATCTCTAGCTCAAAGTGTAGCTCATTTAATACCTCCTAAGAAATTTATTTCCAAAATATTAAAAGCTTCTAAAGCTATAGAACAAAATGATGGTACTATAACTAATTTAGAAATCTATGAAAAAATTTTCTTTCCCATCGAAGGTTACACTCGGGAACAACTTGAACCATATTTTAATGAATATTATGAAAGGAATTTTTCCAAACTACGTCAATATGCTTGTATAAAGCCTGAAGCTAGAGCTGTAATTCAACAGGCTTTTGATAAAGGGTATGATGTTATTATTGCTACAACTCCGCTACTTCCGGCGACCGCGATTGAACAACGACTAGAATGGGCAGGAGTAGCAGATTTTCCGTATCGTTTAATAACAACAATAGAAAATAGCCATGCTACCAAATCCTTAACTCATCTACTTTATTACGATCAAATTTTAGATAAAATTGGATATCCCGCAGACGCTTGCTTGATGGTTGGAGATGAAGAAAAAGACATGATCGCTAAACGACTTGGCTTCCAGACTTTTTTGATAACGGGAAGAAACAAAGAATTAAGTCCTGAAATCCCAGAACCTACGTATAAGGGTTCTTTATCAGATTTGACGTTATTACTTTAGATCTCTTTTATAACATCCTCTTTTTTCCAGGTATAAGCTAACTGACTCATATTATATATAGAGGGAGGTGGGTCTTCTAACAATATTTTACCAAGGCATTTCGCACATAAATATACTTCTTTATGTTTTTCAGCGAAGAAACACATGTACAAATTTTCTTTATGAAGGCAGTTTTCACACCTCATAATTCATCTTGTATTTACTTACATAAAAATAAAAATATTCTTATTAAAATCTCAATAACTTTCTAATGAAAGTTTACATCCTTATCTAAAAAACAAAAAGAAACATATATAAAAATCTAGAGATTCTACTAGTCTATTTAGTACTATTGGAATCTTATTGAATAATTTTAGAGTTTAATATATTCTAAACTTTAATATGTATTATTTTAAATTAAAAGGCTATATTTTTTAAATCTTAAAATAAAGATATGTTTAGAATTAATTTTTTTTGAGTTGGTTTAATATTAGCAACGATCAAGATAGTATCAGTACTTATCCTCGTATCTCTAAACTTCTCAAAATAAAGGGATTAAGGATTTTAGATTACTTTTCATTCATTATTTTCATAATAACTTCACTCCTTTTATATTTTCAACTCTTTTTGGTGAATGAAATTCAATTTAGAATATTTATAATAGAACTCGGTTATGGCATAATGTTATTTATTCCAATTTTTTTAATAAGTTGGGTTTTAAGGAAAACAAGGTATCAATTTGATCTAATTATGATCTTGTCTGGAATATGTGCGTATGGTGCTTATCTTGCTGATTTAATGACAAAATCCACGCCTAATTGGGGACATTTAAGGACCAATATTCCATTTATTATTGGGTTCATTATTATTGGATTGCTTAATATTACATCATTGTTACATTTTACTATTATAATAACAAAAAAAAGAATTCTAATTCCCCTTTATCAAGCAATTAAACAAAAAAATGAAATCGAAAACACTCTTCGTCAACAAAGACGAGAATTAAGTCATTTCGCTCATATGATGGCTCATGACTTACGAAGTAATTTAACATCCATAAAGGGATTCACAGAATTAATGTCAAAAGAAAACAAAAATAGCCAAATAATTTTAGGAAAAATAAACCAGATTCAAAAGTTGCTTGAAACATCAGTAAAATTAGCAGATGCAGGAAAAGTAATTGATAAATCTGAAATAATTGACCTATATGAGCTCATTTCAGAAGTTGCGGAAACTGTAATCCCAAAACATATTTCCATTGATATAGATGGATTACCTGTGGTTTATGCTGATAGATATCGCCTTTATCAAGTATTAAAAAATATTTTAGAAAATGCGGTTGTTCATGGTAATCCTAACCAAATAAAAATATCTTCCAAAAATGAGAATGGGAGCATTTCAATTTCTATAGAAAATGATGGTAATTCTATTTCTAAAGAATTTATTGAAAAGTTTCATAATCCAAATTTTGATATTGATTTTAGTAAAAGAGGAATCGGACTGAAAATTGTAAAGCGAATTATTGAAGCGCATCACTGGAAAATTACTATTATCGATGAACCTCTTACAGCATTTATAATCACTATCCCTGCTAATAGCATAAAGGATTAGAATAAATTCTCATTCTTATTAAGCAATTTTATTGATCTCATCATATCTAAAACATTCTCTGATATGATCATTCACCATTCCTACCGCCTGCATAAAAGCATAGCATATAGTTGGACCTACAAATTTGAATCCTCTTTTCTTCAAATCTTTACTCATCTGTTCTGATTGATCGGACTTAGAGGGAAGTTCAGAGAGCTCTCTAATTTTATTATCAATTGTATTATAATTAACAAATTTCCATATGTATTTGTCAAATGAACCGAAATCTTTTCGAATCTCTAAAAATGCTCTGGCATTGGTAATTACTGCCTCAATTTTCAGTTTATTCCTTATAATCCCCTCATTATTCATTAATTCTTTTACTTTTTCTTCAGAATATCTTGCGATCGTATTATAATCAAAATTATCAAAAGCATTTTTGAAATTCTCGCGTTTTCGTAAAATTGTACTCCAACTTAACCCCGCTTGTGCTCCTTCTAAAATTAAAAATTCAAAAAGAAGTTGATCGTCATGAATGGGAGTTCCCCACTCTTTATCATGATAATCTCTCATCTGCGAATCATTTCCAACCCACATACACCGTTTTACCATTCTGATCACATATTTCTAATAAAATTGGAGATTTTTTTATAAGAGCTGAATAATTTCAACAGAAAAATTAAAAATATTTTTAGCTGAAAAAAAAGAATTGTTATTCATAAGCCATTTACTTTTGCCTTAGGCATTATATCTCCCTTTTAGCATAATCTTAATTTAGAATTAATTTAGTTTTATTACATTAGTATTTGTTTTCATAAATTTAAATTTAATTTAGCTTCTTTATTATGGTCAACAATAAAAAACTGATAGTTATATTTAGAAGAAAATAGAAAAAAATTGAGTATAGAATAATCAAGTAAATTATAGATTACAATAAGATGTAAAATATAAATGTAATAATTAAACTCAGACTTAAGATAAGTGAATACTTGAAATTGGTATTGCTGTTATATTGTTTTTTAATATTATCGGTTAATCTTGCTCTTTTGTATATCTTACAGATATTCACTCTCCTAGGAGTATAATTCATGTATGAATTAATGGAATTATCATAAGGAATTAGACTTTGTGAATATGATTCGGTTTTTGAATAAAAACTATAAAAATAGAGAATTTCTGGCAATAAGAAAGCTCCCAATACAGGAAATATATTTAATAAATAGAATAAAAAGAATAAACCACTAATAATAAGTGCAAAACAGTAATAAATGTAAAGTGGATTATTCTTAATAAATTTAAAAATCATAGTGATAATTAAGAAACCTGAAAGAAAAATGCCTATCGTAGAAGTGAGGATATTATTGGATAAAAATGTCAAAGGAAATACAATTATTAGTAAATTCATAAATGCTATACTAATATCAATATAATTTACAAATCCTTTTTTGAATATAAAGCTTAAATTATCATTCATAATATTCTCTGAGAAAGTTGTAGATTTCAATTATTTTCAATAAATCTTCAAAAAATGCTAGAATAATTAGATAATTTAAACGTTTGGATAAAAAAGAGAAATATTATAAATTTTTAATGATTAATCTGTATGAGCTGAAATAATTAAATCAGCGAATAGCTTCATATCATTTAATAGCATATTTAATTTGTCTTGAGATTCTCTGTCCAGTTCACCAGATTTCATTACAAGCACAGAAATGATATATTTGAAAATATGGAGCTCTACTTCCTTTCCATCTTCATCTCGACCCCAGAATTTCGAAGAATCTGCCATAAAAATGTTTTCTCGCACAGTATTGCAGGCATTAATAAAATCCCTTAAATCTCCTCTCAGTGTCAAACCACTACTAACTCCCTGAACATTATGAACAATAACATTACCCGAAATATCTGCGATAATCACTTTAGCCTTGATTTCATTAAGTTGTTTTTCTGCTTTTTCTACATGAGACTTTAATTCAGCATATTCTGAAATTAACACATCTCTGAATACTTTTGCTAATTTATCCTGTTCATAAATACTTGTAAGCATATAGTCAAAATCATAGTCTTTAAAGAGATCTAGGAAGAGATCTTTCGCTTTCTTAACGTTTGTATCAAGAAGCTCTTTCTGAAAATCCGTAGTGTCAAATTTATGAAGGAACAAAAAGACTTTTGGTTTTTCATTCATTTTACGATATATATCCAATAGATTTATAAAATAATCCTTTGCTTCTTGAAATGTATCTGGGTCATGTAAATCGACTATAGGTATAAGAATATCTGTTCCACGAAAGACTTCTGGCTTCTCACTATACTCTTTTCTAAATTCCTCTTGTCCCCCGAAATCAAAGATTCCGACTTGTAAACCAAGGAAGGGATGTCGTCTTGTTTCATAAAGAATTGTCGGTGCTAAACCTTTTGTATCTTCTGGTCTTTTTGCAGCAAAAGCAACAGAATACACACTTGTTTTACCACATCCACTTAGTCCAACTAAACTAATTTTCATTTTTGACTTTCCTTTTTTTAATGGTTGTTATAATAATTTATTTCATTTAACTTTTTTAATAAAATTTGATTTAGATTTTTATTCTTTTGGTGTTATTTTTAGAGTTCTAGAAAAAATTTTACCAAATGCTTCTGTTGAAGCTTCAACTAATACATTGGCTTTAATAGCTTCGCCATCGGGTATATCCAAGGGATATCCAATTTCAATGGTTTCAAATGGAAATAATTCTCTGACTGTTGTTATCCAAGGACTTTTTTCAAATACCTCGTCAACAGCAACAATTCTTATTTTCATATCTTCTAAAACATATCCTATAGTATTTGTTAAAGAAATGTTTAGTATTTTATCTTCTTCATTTACATTCTTCGAAACACTCATGAATTTTCGTGCTCCTAGGGAGGGTGTCACCTCAGGTGATTCGACTTCTGGTTTCGTTTCAATTCTTACTTCTTCTTTTTCAGCAACATCTCTTACAATGAAGACTTTCCGTTTTCGCACAGTGTATTGAGAAACTTTTTTAAGCTTTGCTAAGAACAATACCGCATTCAAATTAATAGCATTAAAAGGTTCTATTTTAAGATAACCTTTTTGTGCGGCATCTTCCATTATTTCAGCGCCTATACCAGTTCTAGCAAATACTGTATTTTTGTTTGCGCCACTACCAACAGAGCCCACAGAGATATCAGCGTTTTCAGCAGTTAAATCAGTGCAAAAATTACAACTCGAAGATTTGAATTTATCTAATTGCTTAATAGTATAAGATTTTACTGGCTCACTACTCCCCGAATAATAAAGATGAAATTTTCCCTTATTTATATCCATTTTTTGTACTTTTGATAGATCTATACCTTCTCTCTCAAAAAATGGATAAATTGCATCAGGAGCAAAGGAATCCATACAGAATAATCCAATTTTTAAAACATGACATCGCATGAAATATTTTAGCATGCCTGTAGGACTATCAAACATTTTAGAAACAGCATCTATATTACAAGGAGTACCAATAAATGCGATAGATCTAAAATCCTGACGCACAGCATCCATCAAAGCCTCAACAGTTTGAGAGTGACTATAGATGGAGCCTGAAGCTTTTATGGCATCATCCTTACTCGTAATAATTTGTGCGACTGGATGCCAAGGGTTATTGGGATCTTTCATGGTTACCACAGCAGCATCGACTAAATGTTCATCAAATAAGTAGCAAATTAGGCTCGTTACTGTTCCACCATCTTGACCTCCTATTACTTCTGGAATATTGGTATTTGCTACATAACCAGATTTAAATTCACCCATTAATTGATATGGATCTGTAATAGTTCGTGGACATTGATTATAACAAATGCCACATCCCGTGCACTTGCCTATAAGTTTGGGTTGTCCAGTTAGATCATCCCATTCTAAAACAGGACATACCGCAGCACACGTACCACACTCAGTACAGATTCCAGTTCGTACAATTTCCTTCAACAGCATACCTAGCGAATCTTTCTTTCCCTCCAATTTCTTTTGAATATATTCAAAAGAGTAGTTATATGGAGTTTCAGTTTGATCTGATTTATCTTCAGTCATGATATTCTATTGAAACACTAAATTGATAATTAAATAATTGACAATTCAATTAAATAAAATAGGTATTGTAAAAAAAATATTATTAAATTGGAGAAAAACAAACTCGCTTTTTTTGAAAAATAAGTCAAATATATTAAATACTATTTTATAGCAAATAACTTAAGAATTTACTATCTCAAGTCTTTCTTCTATTTTTTTTATTGCATTTGACGCATAAATTCGCACAACTCTATGGAAATCATTAACTCTCTTAATCAATGCATTTAGAGCTTGTTCTCCGCCAAAATTTTCCAATAATTTGATAATACTCAGTTTTACTTTATAGTTTTCACCTTCTTTTATTCTCAAGAAATCTGTAAGTATTGCTATATTCTTAGTTAATGTTCTTGAAATTTCTTGCTTAGTATCTTTAACTTTGTACCAATTATTTTGAAATATATTATAGATAGCATCAATTGCAACTTTTTTAATAAGCCAATATGTAGTTTCATCTTCTACAATTTTCAGTAAATCCGTTAAAGGTGTAATACTACCGATTTTTCCTAATGCTATAATTGTATTCTTTCGTACATCTAAATTCCTTAATTCTAGTAAATCACATAATGGTTTGACAAATTCTTCTTTGCCAATTTCTCCCAATAAAAATGCAACACTTTCTTTAACAGTATTATTCTGTTTACTTAAAGAATTATATAAATAATCATATGATGCTTTTTGATTATATTGATAAATCCTTTTAATAGAATCAAGTATATATAACTTCATGTCTAAATCTGTGTATTCAAAACTTATATCTTCGATATCTAAAACATCTAAAAGCTCTGGAACTGCTGATAAATCCCCAATATCTCCTAAGGCTTCAATAGCAGCTATGCTGACCTCATTATAGATATTATCTAAATTAGAGATTAACAATTCTACAGCATTTTTGAGTTTCAATCTCCCACATAGTACAACTGCATTTTTCTTAACAATAAAATCATCAATTAATAAGAGCTTGATAATATCATGTTCAATCTCTTTCCCTAATATATTTAAAATTGTAATGGCCGAATCCACTAAACTATTATCTTCTTCTTTTAAGATTTGTGTAATAACTTCTAATATCTTCTTTTTATTCTGAATTAATTCGGCTAAAATTTTAGGATATTTTGCTTTA
The DNA here is from genome assembly GCA_016839915.1 of Promethearchaeota archaeon. Taxonomy (GTDB): domain Archaea; phylum Asgardarchaeota; class Lokiarchaeia; order Sigyniarchaeales; family SOKP01; genus Loki-b32. The sequence continues at coordinate 13,607 of JAEOTH010000129.1, read as the reverse complement.
ATATAACTTTTATCTTCAAAAGAAATATTTATGCTTGAGAGTTCATACCCCATTAGTTTAATTAATTCAGCTTTATGTGTTTTTGAATACCTCTTATTCTTTAACGACTCTAATAACAAAGGGATTATCTTTTCAGGATCTAAACTCAATAATTCAATAGAGGCAAACTCTCTAATTGAATTATTGGTATTATCTAATTCATCAATGAAAATCTTTATCTCCGGATCTTCAAATCTATTTTTTTTTATGGCTTTTAATACCGCTAATTTTATGTCTTTATCAACAGGCTCTTGTTCCAATACCCATTTTAATGGTTTCAATGCTTTTTCGTGTTTTATTCTACCTAATGCTTTTGCTGCCTCGCATTTAATCTCAATTATATCATCAGAGATTAGAAGATTCTCAAATATACCAAAACATTCATTTTTTATTTTTATTGAATTATTACTAACTAGTCCTAAATATTTAATTGCTTCTTTCCGCTTACCATTATCTTTATCAGTTTCTATAATTTCGGTTAGCATAGAAGCCGAATTTTCTAATCCAAACTCTTCACTTCTCTGATAAATTTCACGAGGTGGTATTTTTATTTTCAACATTAATTATGAATTTTAATCTGATTTTTTTTAGAAATATAACTTATTATTTTGTTTAATTATCAATTATTGATCACTAATTATAAAAATATTACTCAGATTAAACATAAAGCTAGAAATACCTTATCAAAAGAAGTAAAAATAATCGATATTAACAAATCTAAAAAAATAAATTACGGATTGCTAATATAATCTTGAAAAATCTTTAATTGAAATGAAAAATCATCATTACATTCTAAGATTTTTAACAACCTCTTATCAAATATATTTTAATAAAATATATAATAAACACAACTATGACAGTACGTCAGTCAATAAATAAAGCTAGAGCAAAATTTTATAATGTAGTGACAAATTACAGGTTTGTTAAGAAAACTTCTCTCATTGTAATAACGGTTTATCTTTCACTTCTTCTAATTGCAGTTATTATAGCAGCTATTTTTGGACCTTACGGATATACTATTTGGACACGTATGATTTCAGATTTAGGAGGAATAAAGTATACTCCTGTACCAATCCTATTTGATATTGCTTGTGTGTTTGCGGGAATCATGACTATCCCATTAACATTTTATATCGAAAATTTATTTGCTCCGTTACCAAAAAAGAAAAATTTACGAGAACAACATTTTTCACGCCTAAGATTTAGACTAGGGAGTAATGCATTTTTCTTCAGTTTGATGGGAAACTTAGGTTATATTTTTGTAGGGATTTTTAGCGAAGATCGGAATTACCCTTTATTAGATTTCGCTAGCTATCATGATGTATTCTCCTTTTTATCATTCACAGGATTTGCTTTAGGAGCTTTCTTTATCGGATGGATTATTGCACTCTATGATACTAAAATACCCAAAGTATTTGGGATTTATGGGATAATTGGACCTCCCACTATGCTGTTCACCTTCCTATTTACGATGGAGGCATTATGGGAATGGATATTATTATTCTCGATTCTTCTTTGGATAATACCACTTACACTTATGATGATGCGAAAGCCAGAATCAAGATTAAAGTAATAATTATTAAATTTCTATTTTTTTTAGGACTCTTTTTCCACTGTAATTAAAAATTTTTAAAATGCAATCATATTTATATTCCCTTAACTCAAATATGAATAATAAAAATAGAAATTGTAATCTAAAATGAAAGTACGCGAATCAATAAATAAATTTAGAGCAAGATTATACAATTTCGCAACAGACTTTAAGGTTGTGAAAATCTCTGCTATGATCGTTATGATTGGATACATCCTGTTGCTTATAATAGGAGTAATTATAGCGGCACTACTCGATCCAGATGGATATACTATCTGGGATAACTGGATTTCTGATCTTGGGTCAATTAATGACACTCCAGCACCATTTCTATATGATATTGCATGTATTATAGCTGGTACTATGACAATTCCACTTACTTTCTATATGGAAAACTTACTTGCTCCATTGCCAAAGAGAAATAAGTTGAGAGAACAACATTACTCTCGATTACGTTTTCGTTTAAGCAGTTTTGCCTTTATATTTAATATTATTGGGAATTTTGGCTATATAGGAGTAGGAATCTTTAGTGCTGACCGTGATTATGACGCATTAAAGATTTTAGGACAGGGACCACATGGTATTATGTCGTATCTAGCATTTGGAGGTTTTACTTTTGGTGCTTTCTTTATGGGTTGGTTGATAGTTTTATATAATACTAAGATTCCAAAAATCTTAGGAATTTATGGAATATTTGGACCACTATTTGTTGCCATTTGGAATCTAATAGATAGCACTCCACTATTGGAATGGATGTTGCTATTCTCAATATTAACATGGATAATCCCGCTTTCACTCGTTGTGTTAATGAAACCAGAATTAATCCCAAAGAGAACAGAAATAATAAAGTAAATATAAATATTTAATAATTTATTTTTTTTAATAAGCATAGTATATTTTTATAAAAATTGTACTGGTGAATCCATAATGGTAAAATTCTGTACTAATTGCGGAAGTGTAATGAAAAAAAATTCTCAATTTTGTGGTGCGTGTGGTAGTCATATACCCAAAAACGCTACTGAAAGAGATCAAATATTTAAAAAAGAAATTAAAGAATCAAAAGTAAAAATAAAATATGCTCTTACTTCTCCTCAGCGAGATATCTTTTTAAAGAAAATTTTGCCAACGATGTTGATAGGTTCAATAATATGGTTAATAAGTGAAATCATATTTAGCACAATCTTTATAGAAATTGAATTTAGCCAGACTTTTTTAGCTTTTTATATTTTTATGGTTATAGTTGCGGTCATTTGTTTTATACTTTTATATTTCGTATCTAGAAATAATAATACCGACTTAGCTCTCCTAATTTTCTTCTTATTTAGTTTTGTTGCAGGGATTTTAAGTCTTCCCATAATCATGGTGACAGAATTTTTACCTCAAGTTCATATGTTTGTAAGCCTATCTGTTGGAGCCTTATTAATCACATGTTTTATTGGATTAAGTCTAAGAGATAAGTATTTTGCTAAAGGTTATATATGGGCTCATACTGTTCTTTTCTTAATTGGGACAGCCTTAGTTGAAATAGTTTTTATTTTAATTTTTGATATCCAAAATTATCTTTTGACAATACCAGTTTCCTTATCATATATTTTAATTGTTGCACTTACAACTATGTTTTATGGATCTAAAGTTGTCCAAAAAAAAGAAAAAGAACCCTGGATGTTATCATTTTATAAAATTGAAGGAGTGCTGCTACTTTCTTTAATAATAGCCATAGTTGTTGTAGTAGTGGTACTTGTTCTTGTGGGACTCGGAATTGCTTGTGGTGGATCTGATTTAGATTTCTCCGGATTTGGAGGAGGAAGTTCCAAATCTAAAAAAAAAACAAAAATTCAATAACATCGATTAATAGATAATAATCGACAATCAACTTCATGTAAATATTCCAAAAAAAAACTGCATTGCTATATTTTCAGCCTTCTTTAATAACTTATTGACAGCTGAGACAGAGATTCCAAAATGTTCAGCAATTTTAGTAGCAGTAATCTTTTTGGGCGAATTAAAATAGCCATATTTTGCAGCATAAGTACCTATTTCTTTCTGACGTTTAGTAAATTCCGGAAATGGCATTGCAGATCTCCAAAGAGTATTATCAAACTTATCTAATTTATCTACATCCGTCATTCCAATTATTTTATAATTTTTTGTAAATGATGAAATTATCTTATATAATTTATCGATATATTCATTTTGAGAGATAATATTTATTAATAATAATTGTTGAGAAATGTGAATAGGAAATAAAAGTGCCCAAGGTCCTGAAGCAAAAATAGGAAAAAATCCTGATTTTTTACTTTGGTTCATAATACAGATTATTTCCTTTCCAGATTGAGTCAAAAGTTGGAAAGCTTGTGGTTTGAAATACTTTTTTATATATTTTTCAATTTCTCCTTGTACTTCATGTTTAAATCTTATTTTTTGTAAAGCGAAAAAATGGTTTTGATCATATTGAAATGCATTCAGTATTTCTACAAAATCTAATTCTTGAAACAAGTCAGCAAACCCAATATGCTCAAGAAAATTACCCGGGATCTGTAATCGTATAACTTTCATAATGAATCTACTTTTTGAAATTACAACAGGTTATATTTATGTAAATTCTTACACCTTATTATAGGTTGCGATTGCAACCCTAGAGCATATATATAAATTCTTTTATTACCTTAATAAGGGTTAATATTGATTTATGACAGAAGAATAAAGATTGACCATATAAGAATATATTAGCTACATTCATTAAATTTTCAATTTTACGTATTAATTAATTTTAGAAAAAAAGGTGATTTTATTGAAGGTTTTATTAACAGGAGCATTTGGTAATGTTGGATTAAGTACTTTAAAAGAATTGATTAAGAGAAATTATAATATTAGAGTTTTTGATATCAAAACTAAACGAAATAAAAAACTCGCGAACAGATTTAGAAAAGATATCGAAATTTTCTGGGGAGATCTAAGGAATTTTAAAAATCTAGAAAAAGCTGTTTCTGACAGAGATGTTGTTATTCATGTTGCGGCGATTATTCCCCCTCTTGCTGATAAAAAACCAAACTTTGCAGAATCTGTAAATGTTGGAGGCACAACTAATATTATTGAAGCAATGGAAAATCAACCTAAGAAACCAAAACTTATTTTCACATCTTCAGTTGCAATATATGGAGATCGACTGGAAAATCCTTTGATATGTCCTGAAGATCCTCTAAACCCAAATTCAGATGATGAGTATGCCAAACAGAAAATAAAATGTGAAGAATTAATTAAAACTTCTAATTTGGACTGGGCAATCTTTCGGTTAACATATATTGTCTCTTTGAATAAACTACAAATGGATCCATTAATGTTTGAAATGCCCCTTGATACGAGTATTGAAATCTGCGATACAAAGGATGTAGGTCTTGCTCTTGCTAATGCGGTAGAAAATAAAGAAATATGGGGAGAAATTTTGCATATTGCTGGAGGTGAGCGATGTAGGATTTCATATCGAGAATATCTTAATGAAATGCTAGATATTTTTGGTATTGGCCATGATTTCTTACCTGAAGAAGCCTTCAGGCAAGGGAGAGGATTCCATTGCGGATATATGACAACAGATAAAAGTCAAGCATTTCTAAATTATCAGAGGTATACTCTCGATGATTATTTCACTGCTGTAAGAAAAAAAGTAGCAGTTTCACGCTTTTTTACGATGATGTTTAAACCAATCGCGCAAAAATATCTGCTCAATAAATCTCATTATTATAAAGGATACTTAAGAAACAAGAATTAGAGTGGTTTTAGATTAAACCATTTAGTTTAAAAAAATTTTTTACCTAAATTAACTAATTTTTAATTTAATATCAAACGAAATTGATTTAAATCAGAAACTTACATTCTTGTAGAACATAAATATTTATGTAAAGATACTAGACTTAATATAAGACAAGAATTGTGAGTAATATGAATAATGAGATAGTTGAATTTCAAGGAGTTTTCCTCTCCCGATTTGAAACTGAAGCCCTTAATAGTATTAAAACTCAAATTTCACGTGATTTTGAAATCGTAGACAAATTTTATAAAAAGAATAGATGGGCGAGCTGCATCATAGAGAAAAATCATATTGTAGGAATATATATAGATAATTGCGGACTGAAATCTTTACCTGATGATTTTGGTTCTCTTAACAAACTTAAGATTATTAATTTAAATGGTAATCACCTAAAAAAACTTCCTACGTCCATAGGAAAATTAGAAAACCTCGAAACACTTAAACTGAATGGAAATTCAATTGAACAATTACCTGTTTCAATCGGTAATCTTAGATCCCTTCAAAATTTAGACTTAGATTTAAATCAACTCATGTATCTCCCAAAAACTATTGGGAATTTATCCAATTTAAAGGAATTAAATCTTTATGACACAAAACTGAAAAAAATCCCAGAAACTTTTGGTAATCTTCATTCCCTCGAAATATTAAGATTAGAATATAACCAACTGGAAACACTTCCAGAATCATTCGGAGATTTAAACAACTTAAAAGAATTAATATTAAATAATAATGAATTAAGAAATCTTCCTGAATCGTTTGGTAATCTGAAATCATTGGAAATTTGTTATGTTTCCCAAAACAAATTAGAAAACCTTCCAGATTCAATCGGAGAGTTAAACAACTTAAAAGAATTAGAAATATATAACAATGAGTTAAAATCTCTTCCTGAATCGTTTGGTAATCTGAAATCATTGGAAATTTGTTATGCTTCTCAAAACAAATTAAACTACCTTCCAGATTCAATCGGAAATCTAGTATCTCTCCAAACACTATCTTTAGATTCTAATAAACTCAAGAAGCTTCCAAAAACTTTAACGAACCTTACAGCACTTACATCTTTGAGCTTAGGTGATAATGAAATAGAAAATCTGGTTGATTTGATAGCAAATGGAAAACTGAGACTTGAGACGCTAGAACTAACAGAACTTCAGAAAAAGCAATATTATGAGAGTTTTCCATCAGTAAAATTACTTCTAAAGGAAATAGAAGATTCACTAAACGAAATAGATTGCTTTCTAGACAAAAAAAATTGCCCACTAAACAGAATTGTCCAATCTGATAAATTTCCAGTGTATTATAAGAGATATCAGAAAGATTTAGAAGACAAATGGTTCGATTTTGAAGATTTGTGGGTATGGGATGAACATCCCATATTATTTTATCAAGAAAATCATGTTATTAAGGAACTTGCTATAAAGAATGATTCCATAGGGGAGTATGATGTTTACTATAGTGATGGTCCAAATATTAACAAATATATACTAAGTGGTCATCTTAATTCACTTGAAACGCTATATTTAGAGGCTTGCTTTTCCGTAAAATTATCTAACCTATTTCGAACCCTCCTCTCATTAAAAAATATAATGATTACCAAAATAGATGCTAACGCATTACCTGAATCAATGGGAAGATTGAAATCTCTTGAAATTATTAACTTTAGAGATTGTAGATTAGAGAAGATTCCCATAACTATAGGAAATCTAAAGCAATTGAAGCAACTTATTCTTGATAATAATGACATAGAAGTTTTACCAACTTCAATTTCGGAATTAGAGTCATTAGAAGTACTTTCTTTGGAAAGAAATCGTTTAAACCAATTCCCAGAGGCAATATCTAAAGTCAAAACTCTTAAAGAGCTATACTTAGACAATAATTCATTTACGGAACTACCAGAAACTATAGGAAATTTAACTAACTTAGAAGTCTTGTCATTAGAAAACATCAAAATTAAGACATTGCCAAAATCAATTGGTAATTTGAAAAGACTTCAAGTCTTAAATTTAAAAAATTGTAATTTAATATCATTACCTGATTCAATCTGTCAACTTAAAGCTCTTACTGATTTAAGAATTGAAGGAAACTTTATTTCCGAGATATCTGAAGAGACAACCAAATCTCTGTTAGATTTAAAAGCGATTCCAGAAGCAGATACCAGATTTCTTAAATTAAATAAGGAGCATTCAAAGATTTTAAACGAATTAGAAAACCTAATTAATGATAAACTAACTTTAGTAAAGAATATGAATAAACGTACTCAATATGCAAGCGATACTAAATCAAATGAATATATTATTGAGAATAACAAAATTACAGCTCTTAACATTAAACTAATGAATCTATATAGGAAACCAGATTTAAAGAAAATTCCTCGCATAATATGTAATCTCACAGATTTGAGATACTTAGAATGTCGAGGGCGGTTCACTGAAATTCCTAAACTTTTTTTAGAAAATCTTCCTTCACTTGAGATATTAAGACTTAATATCTATCTAAAAGAAATTAGTAATCTTGAAGCAAATAAAAATTTAAAAAACCTCGATCTCTCAAGGAATGATATTACTGAAATTAAGGGTTTAGACAGTTTAACAAATTTAACTTCATTAAATCTTCAAAGAAATAAAATTACAAAAATTCAAGGATTAGGAAATCTCTTAGAATTAAAAGAATTAAATCTTGCTGAGAATAAAATTCCTGAAATAATAGGACTTGAATCACTTACAAAATTAGAGAAATTAGATTTAACGAACAATTTTATTACAGAAATAAAAGGTTTAGAAAACCTTGAAAACTTAAAGAGTATCTCCATAAAATATGGCAATTATATACCAAGTAAACTTATAAACAAAATTGATAGGAAAGGATATGGCGCGGCCCAAAAATATGTTGCCTACTGTCAGCAGAGAGCAGCTACAAGTCCTCAAGAAAGAAAAAGAAAAGGTTTTTTAGAATGGTTGAAGATTCAGCAAAGATTGCCCCCTAAAGATAACAATGAAGATCTAAAGATGTCATTAAAAGATTCTATTCTATCATTTGATTTTAGCAATAATTCGCTAAAGAAATTAATTGAGTTGTATGATAAGCTATTGAAATGCCTTACTTTTGAAGAATTGGAAAGTTTCATATATGAAAAAAACTCTGAAGCAATTTATTCTATAATTAAACGAATAAAATTATTTGGATCTGGGTATAAGGTCTTAGATATTATCAAGCAGATCTTTATAAATATTGATCAAGAGCATTTTCTAAAATTTTTCCCTGAATTAATGAAATTAAAAGATAAACATACAATACAAACACACGTTTATGATTACCTTTACAAACAAGCAATTAATAATCTTACAGATGTTGAAAAAGCAACTGAAAACCTAGTCAAGCTTAAAGGAGTAAAAATACCTGAGAAGGAAGCTATAGCACTCTATGAATTAGAAAGGTATTTAAAAACAATGAAATTTAACATATCTCTTTATGGTTTCTTTAGTGATCCAAATATGCATTATTGTGTGTATAAAAACCGAGTAATAGAAATAGAGATTCCTTTATTCTATTACTATTATTATTCCAGATCCTCTATAACTACTTTACCAAATGCTATATGTGACTTCAATGCATTACAAACGCTCATTATAACATCTGGCAAAGAAAGAATAAGTTCCCTGCCTGATAATATAGGGGATTTAACATCGCTTAAACATCTCATCTTGTCGGGCAATTCGATTACTAACCTTCCAGAATCTGTAGAAAATTTAAAAGAGTTAAAAGTCCTTGATCTTAGTAGCAATAAATTTACCAGGATCCCAGATTTAATTGCTTACTTACCATCATTAGAAAAGTTAGATATCACATCAAATCCTTTAATTTTAGATGCGAAAACCAAAGATCTATTGGAACGATTAAGAAAAAAAGGGCTAAATGTTGATCATCTATTGGAACGATTAAGAAAAAAAGAGCTAAATGTTGAACCAATCATGTCAGATAAGATGGAAAGAATATTAGACAAGACTCAATGTAAAGAATTCAAAGTTAATAAATTCGTCACGCTGAAATTAGAAGAAGAAAAAACCAATCTCTATGTGAATGGGGTTTTGTTTAACAGCACTTATTTTCGAGATTCTGAAATTGACCCAGAAATCGAATTCTTGGGTCACTGTTCTGATTTAAAGGCGTGGTACGAACTTGATTATAACACACCTATCTTGCACAGTAATTTGGCATTACCTTTATTAAAACGACTTGCGAATATTGGAGACTCCCTCGCTAAAAAAGTGTTGAAGGAGGAAATCATGAAGAAAATGAAGAGCAATAATATAGGCACTCTACGATACCTAAGAAGAGAAAGATATTTGCAGTTTTTAAGTGATGAAGAAAAAGCCAATAGTTTAGATAGACACACCTATTTCAGACTGTTTCTTAAAGAATTTACCATATATGTCGATTGGAGCTATTCTGTTCAGAAGGCACTTGAAAAAATATTTGAAACTTTTCGATTTAAGATTGAAATATTAAAGAATTTATTTGATAAACTAATTTCTAATAACCTTTTAGCAATGGCTATTAGCGACCCTAATATCGATGTAATCTGGCTAATAATACACAAACGCAATTTATATGTAAAAGAAATGTTAAAGTGGATTCACGCAGAAGAACCAGACCTTTTTCAAGAAAATGTTTCAAAAATATGCCAAAGATACAAAAATACTACATTAGACTACTCAGTCTTATTTTTATTAGAATACATTGATATGAAGACATGTAAAGAAATATTTGCTAGTGTAGAGATAGATCAACTACGAGATCTCTTTAAATCTTTTAATACGAGAGAGGAACTCAATCTCTTCGATAAGTTCAATAAAGAATTCGATGAGGGTATATCGATATGCTACGACAAAACGTATCTTAAGACATTAATCAATTCCAACAATGTTAAGTATTTTGTGCAAAAATACAGATATAGTTTTATAGATATTTTAGAGCAATGTCATAAAAAACTTTTCTTATCCATGTCTATGGAGGAATTTCACAATTATTATTCTGTATTACTTTACAAAAAATTTCCTCAAGAAATGGCATCAATATTATTGGAGAGATTTAACTCATGTACGAAAGATGAACTTGAATCGTGTCTCTGGGGTTTTCAAAGCATTGGACTTGAAAAGTTTTTTGAAATAAAAAATGTTGAGTTTTTTGAGATAATTTTTTCGAAATTTAAAGATTTAGACAATAAAAATAGGCATAAAGCATTTTACGAGTACTCTTTCCTCCTTAGCATAGTAGAAAAGACGGGATTGTTAATAGAGTCTCTTCCCGCTCTTTTAGAGGTCAATAATAAATTACGTTATTTTTTAAAAATAACTGCCTTCGCAGATATAATCAAGAAAATTAAAAACACCAAATTATTAACCAAATTTTATTCCCAAATTGAAGCTCATTTTCTTACTCTCTTTGAGACTATTGATAAATTACCTAATTCATTCATTTACCTTTTTACTGCAATAAAAGGTACCCCACTGTTGAAAAATCATATTTCCCAAATTGAAGCTAATTTTTTATCTATTTTAAATAACATAAATGAGTATAGACTTTTTATTTATTTTATCGGAACTTTTGAGGGATATTTTTTAATGGAGAAGTACTATCCTGCTCTTGTAATGGCTGCGAAGAGGGTGTTTATGGAAGATAAAAAGATTCCATCAATTAAAAATAAAGATTTTTTAAAATACTTAGAGAAAGAATTCCATTAATTATTACAATTACAAATATTAATCTTTTTTTTCTTTACTCTGACTTTTTTTAAAAATGATTTTAAAGCGGGTTTTGAATCCACTGTTGAAGTTTGGGGAACTTGGCGAGAGGGTTTTGAAGCGATGGGAATGGAACCTCCTTCAGTTTAATTCCAGTAAACATCAATATAATTTCCTTTTTTTTTAATAACTTTTTTGCCATAAAAATTAAATTTTCAAAATTAAAATGTTTAAAATTGATCACAAATTCCCTTTTCTTTGACTTTCTCCAAAATCAAATAGTCAAGAATCTCCAATCTAATTAAAAATGTTTTGATTTTATGACCCCTTTACAAATATTTGGTTATATCGATTAACAGAAAGTATTAAAAATATTGAAAATGAATAAATTTTAAAAAAAAATATTTAAAATTGATCTTAACAAATAGATCTATATTGGAACTTAAAAAACATCCAATAAAAATCTAAGAAATTTATGAATATACAATTATGTAAAAGCTAGAGGTGGATGTGTAAAAATACATGAGTAATTCTGAAAATCATCGGATTGGATACTATGCTTGTCAATGAGGCGTAAATATTAGAACTAAAGTAGATTGCGATGAATTAACTGAATTCGTGAAAAATCTTGGAGATGAGATTATAATCTCAAAGAAAAACGCTTTTCTATGAACTGATAATGCTCAAAACGAGATAATTGAGGATATAAATGAGAAGAATTTAAATAGAATTGTAGCATCTGCTTGAACGCCACGTACGCATGAGGTTATTTATAGAGGTACTCTTGCTAAAACAAATTTAAACCCTTATTACTTTCAAATGGTAAATGTACGTGAACATTGTTCATGGTGTACAGATACTAGAGAAGAGGCTACAGAAAAAGCAAAAATCCTAGTGAAAAGCGGAATTGAAAGAGCTAAACGATTAGAACCAGTCCCAATTAAAACTGTCCCAGTTACTAAAGCTACATTGGTTATTGGAGGTGGGATTGGTGGTATGAATGCGGCTCTCGATCTTGCGAATCAAGGCATCAAAGTATATTTAGTTGATCAAAAAACTACGATAGGAGGAAGAATGGCTCAATTAGACAGAACTTTTCCTACAGACGACTGTGCTATATGAATTTGTGGTCCTAAAATGCTTGAAGTTAATAGAAATGAGAATATTGAATTACTAACGTTTAGTGAAGTAAAGAACATAGAAGGGTATGTTGGGAATTATAACGTAACAGTTGAAAAGAAACCACGTTATACAACAGATGAATGTAATGGATGCGGAGCATGTACCGAGGTTTGCCCCGTATACACAAACAATTACTTCGATGAATATTTAGGAGCACGGAGAGCAATTGATATACCATTTGGCCAGGCAGTACCATTTTTATATGATATTGACAGAGATGCTTGTATTGAATGTTTTTCCTGTGTAGATGCCTGTGAATTAGATGCGATTGATTTTAGCCAGGTACCTACAGATGTCAATATTGAGGTTGGTACAATCATTATAGCAACTGGTTGGGACATATATGAACCTTTTGGAGAATATGGCTATGGAGAATTCGAAAATGTAATAACTCAGGTTCAGTTAGAACGAGTTTTAGCCCCAAATGGACCTCTTGAAGGTCATGTGCACCGAATCTCAGATAATAAGGAGCCCAAAGAAATTGTATTTATACAGTGTGTAGGAAGTCGAGAAACTGAACGAACTTATTGTAGTGGAGTGTGTTGCATGCTCGCTTTAAAAAATGGGCGCTTATTGCTTGAAGAATTTCCCGATGCGAATATCACAATCTGCTATATTGATATTAGAACTCCTGAAAAAGGATTTGAAGAGTATTACGAACGAGCCAAAGAAGCAGGTATTAAAATGATTCGGGGAAAAGTAGGTGAAATCTCTGAAGATCCTAAAACTAAAAATGTGAGGGTTCGAGTCTATTCATCATTAACAGATAAAATTGTACTAATTGATGCTGATTTAGTAGTTTTATCTACAGCGGCACTTCCTTCTAAAGGTACTCAACAAATTGTAGATGTTTTAAATCTTGACACTAATACGTATGGGTTCCTCACTGAATCGCATTTCGGTTTAATGCCACAAGAAACAAAATCAAAGGGTATTTTTATAGCAGGCTTTGCTCAAGGTCCAAAAAATATTTCATATTCTGTGTCCCAAGCTAGAGCTGCCGCCAGTAAAGTAGCTGAATTAACATCACCGGGACAAATCGATATAGAACTTATTACTGCTGAGGTTGATAGTGATTTTTGTATTTCATGCAGACGGTGTGAAAAAGAATGTCCAAAAAATGCTATTAGAATTGAGAAGGATATTGGTGCATTTATTGATGAGACAAATTGTGACGGATGCGGTATTTGTGCTACATGTTGTCCTACTCAAGCAATTGATATCAGATATTATCGAGATCATCAATTATTTG
>JAEOTH010000128.1 GCA_016839915.1 Promethearchaeota archaeon | reverse complement strand
TAATTGCATTTGGATATGCTAGAACCGATTCTGCTTCTAAATTTTTACATAAGTCCGTAGCTGGTGCTATGAACGAAAAAGTAGGCCTTATCGCACGACCCTGTGATACAAGAGCCTTAATTGAACTTGCTAAAATAAAGCAGGTAAACCTCGATAATCTTTTTATAATTGGTATTGAAGATAGAGGGATGCTTCCCAAAGCAGGAAGAGAAATGAGAGCGATTAAGGATGTTGATGCTACTAAAATTGTCAAAGAAAAAGTAGGAGATAAAGGACTCATTGTGAAGATGGAAGATGGGAGTACAAAAGAACTTAATCTTACTGTTGCAGAGAATTGTTTGAGGTGCTATCGTAAAATTCCAGTAATTGCAGATTTAACCGTTAGCGATCTTGGCATTCCAATTGATTCAGATGAAATTATCTTAAAAGTGTATTCAGAAAAAGGAAGTGAAATTTTAGATAAATCAGAAATCAAGAAAAAAGCACTACCAGACAAGGAGAAAAAGGTTCATTCAACAAAATTTAATGAAATCATTGAAAAAGCTAAAGAAAAACGAGCAAAAGATTTAGAAGAATGGGATAAACTTTCACAAGAAGATAAGATCGAGGAATTACTCAAATGTACTATGTGCAATACATGCATTCGAGGTTGTCCCGTTTGTTATTGCGTAGATTGTATATTACAGAAGAAGAGAAAAGATAAAAATATTGATAAAGCAACATATCAATTAACGCGTATAGCTCACGATGCTGATAGATGTATAGAATGTGGAAATTGTGATAATAATTGTCCTCAAAACTTACCACTTTCACTCTACTTTCAATCATTAAATGATGCTTTTAAGGAAAAGTTCCGTTATGAAGCAGGCATGTCTTTAGAAGATATTCCATTTCGATCTGGAAAAGCCATTTCCCAGATGGAATTAGAGAAAACTTAAAACTGATTTTTTTAATTCTTTATTTTATAATTCATTTTAAAAAAAAGTTAAATCATTTAGTAAATACATAATCAAATTTTAAATACCTTAATGTCTTATATTATTAAGTCGAAATCCTAAATTTAGAGGATTATCATGAATGATGAAGATACAAAAAATGAATTAAAAGAAATTGTTAAAAAACTTGACAGAATCAGAAAGCTTAATGACGATATACGATTTATACTAATTATAATAGCTATTATTTTGAGTATTTTCGTTTTTATGAGTTTTATATATTTCTCAGGTCATTTCCCACCAATATAGCAATTAGGATTTATCGTACCAGAACCTATACCATATCTAGATTCATTAAAAACGAAAAATGTTATATTAAATTTATAACATACAAATTCAGTCTCCCTTCATAGGTAGCGGGGCTCGTAAAATAACCGATTAATGCGAGTTTATCCACCGAAAGACCGGTTTGAGGTGAAAACTTTTTTTTTTTAATTAAAAGAATTCTTGACGGAAATCCTAAACGAGTCTTTGAAAATAAAAGAAGAATCAATCTAAACAAAAAAAGAAAAAAAATTCTTATATTATTTACTATTACAACATTCCGATTCCTCTTACTATATAATATATCCCAATAACAATTGCCACAATGGCGATAATTCCCCATATGATTCTAGAAGTTTTACTTTGAGTCTTCTTTTTTTTTTCCTCTTCAGCCATTTTTATCTCACTTTATTCATTAATTAAATATTTTAAATATTAGATAAAGAAACTTAAAATTTCATTTGCTAATAAGATATTTGTTTATATAAATTTTGCCAAAATAGTTATTGATATAACAATAATCTAGGTAGGCATGTTTCTTGAGGATAATAGGATTTAATAGAAAAAGATAATTAGTACCATTTATTTTTGAAATTCTAATCTGCTTGGTAATAAAATGAATTATTATCTGCTTTTAATATACATTGTTCTAATAATTTAAGTATTTCATCTCTATTTTGGAGAGAAACATCATAATATGGGTGCGCTCGTGAACCTTTTCGGGAGATTCCAAATTTGACCATCAAATAAAAATCTTTAAAAAATCTCTCTACATGGAAATAACCATTCAATATCTCTGGTTCATGTGCAAACTCCCAAAATTTTTTCTCTTGGAAAGGATTAAATATTGAAGATAACCAGTGATTAATATCGTGAATATCAAGTATATTTCGTAATAATGCAGTATAAACTGCTGAGGCTATTCTTAACTCTTCTTTTCCCTTGAATATTATGGGGGAAGGTGAAGCTAATTTCTGTTTAAAAAGTTGGAATATTTGGAGAATTTCTTCTTTTTGAATTAGTCGATGTTTCGCAAAATCCCTGAACAAGTCGGCACCATGGGCAATCGAATGTGCCCAACCTTTACCAATTACATAAGATCTATAATCTTTTTCTTGCTGATAATATTCAAGTGCTGTAGTGAACCATCTTTTTATAATTTCTGGTGTTAAAAATGCATCTCTTCCTTCGACTTCTCCTTTTTCACATTTTTCATCGAAAACCAAGATTCCAGCCACTTCTAATGCCGCAAACGCCCGTAAAAACACGAGATCGGATATTTCTTGTCCTAATCCTGTATGTGTAAGTGATACAAGTTGATCACCTAGTGAAACAAGAGTCGTATTATCATATTCTCCGTTCATTATCCACGTATACAAAATTTCCAAGCAACCTTCTCGAATATTGGAATCGATACTCCCTAATTTTTCAATCAACAAGGGGGTGATCTCCATTAGAGAAGATTCTGAAGGGATCTGAAAATTATTTTCCATAATAGAATTGATTTGCTCTATTGTTAATTCCAGATTGTCTTGCTCCATTTTATTCAAAATTAAAAATAAAAATTCAATCTATTTTTGAAATTCTTTTGGTATAGAGACTGCAAACGTACATAGTAATCCGCCAGTAAGAGGTGTTTCAATTGGTTCAACTTCGACGGGTTGATCAAATATTACATCCCAATATTTCTTGGTATATCCGGCACTGCAATTACAGAAGTAAGATGAAATTTCTTGATCAGTACCGTCTTTAATTGCTCCCCGTACCCAAGGACAGTAACAACTGTAAAAACCTTTCATTCTATTATCTTTTGCTTCTATATGTTTCTTTGTTTGATAGGGCGTTTTAGATGTGATGATTTTATTCCCTTCTCTTATTCCAGGATTAATGGATGGGGTATTTTTTATGAACTTGATTACTTCTTCATCGATATATTGGGCAAATTCCAGAGTTCCCTCTTTTTGATGTTTTTGAAGTCTTTCAATTAGTTCTTGCTTTTTTAGCTTTAAAAATTCATCAATATTATTTAATCTTAGAAAATCTTCCCTATCCTTCTCGATATCTCCAGGACGGCCGTGTAAGCATGGTTTTAATAGTTCTATTGTTTTTTCTTCACCGATTTTCTCTTCTAATCTTCTTAAAACCACTTTAGTAAATTCAGGCTTTTTTTCGGGATCAACTCCTAACGGTGGAATTTTAATATCTCTAAAAATCTCATCTCGTATTTGTTCACCATGTTGTTCAGCAACTCTTTGATAGAGATTATCCATTGCATTATAAGATTCTGAGATGTCGATAATCTCAACTATGTAATTATATTTTTTAATAAAATTTGCATAATTAATTAAAGCCCTTAAAAAATCTAATACTATATCACCATTTCGTTCAACCAAACTATCTGCGTATTTAATAATTTCTCCACTTGGTATAGAATCAATATCATTATTCCCTTTTTTAAGGAAATTGCTAAATTCGTTTAAACTAGAAATAAATATATCAGTTTGTTCTTGAGAGACTTTATTTTTTAAGAGATATCTTAAGAAACCTTTTTCTTTCATATAAAATTACCTGGTTAATTTTGATGTTTAATTTAGTTATATTAGTTAGATAGATTAAAATTCCTTACTTTTTAACCTCATACAATTAAATGTCAATATATTTTGATTAATTCGAAATTTCGAAATATTATGATTTTATTATCCCTAATTTTTAAATTCTATCAGTAATTAAGTGAAGAAAAGATAGCTTCTGATTTGAGTTATTTACTAATATTTTTAAATAATCTTACTGTAAATGTAGAACCCTTGTTTTAATCTGAGACATCCTCGGTGTCCAATTTCCACATACTTAAGAACCTCTTCACTCAGATCCTTTAAATAGATTTTTAAGAGGATTTGAACCGCCCCATACACAGAAGTTAATGGAGGTTTGTATACTCAACATCTCGAGAACCAACCCTTAGTTAGATTTTATTTATAATAATGATGCACATATTTCCTAACTTCCAAAATATAAAATAAAGTTATTATTATTATACCTTTTGCTATATTTTTATAATTATAATTTAACCAATCTTCAAGAAAGAATTAAATAGTAGGAAATCACTTTTTAAAATAGGAATTCAATTAATGTTTTAATAAGGCATATGTCAAATCAATTCATCAAAAGTAGATTAATAAATAACAATATTTTCTTTGTAATCCCCAGTTGGGGAAATTTACTTGGTTATCCGACTTTGGGTAAATATGCTAACCATAATGTATCCAAAATATCTCAAGATCTCGTGATTTTTTTAAGTGGGACTGAGTGTGCAATATCTAATGAAATAGGCACGTTCTATTATTTATTTGGGTTAGGATATTATTATGTCAAGTTTGAATTGCAATCTGGAAGATATATTACTGATAATCGCCAATTAACAGGTTTAGTTTTATCGGATTTTGCATATGACCATCTAGCAACATCTATAAATCTTACATTAGAAAATGATCGAGACGTTATAATTGGTGAAAAATTATTTAAAGTACCAATTGACATGTCATTCAAATCAGAAAATAAGATAACATTTATACAAGGCACACTTATGAGAAATTTATTTATTCCTTATAAAGATATTCTGCTAGAATTTATGGAAGTTTTGCGAGATCCAAAATCATTTCAAATAGATAAAAATGGGCATATGATATTAAGTACTTCTTGGGATTCCTATAATAAAATAATGATTTCAGGGGAAATGGAATACGAAGATAAAACTAAGTACTTAGAAGCTACAGCAGGATTATCTGGAATTACTTTAGGGACGGATAAACATCTAAATAAACATTTCACCACTGCTGAATTACAAACTATTAGAGATAGTATACTAAAATTGAAAAATGTCTATTCTTCTATTGAATATGACCCTATGTTTTTATTTTCTATAATTGAAAAATCAGCACCTTTTCTTAGTACTGGTAACCCATTTTCTTTTAATCTTGAAGGTGATCAAATGGATAAAAAAATGCCTAAAGAGTCAATTCTTATATCTGCTGAAAGTAGAATGAACTCTTTCAAAGAATGGTCATTACAGCTTAAAAGACAGACAAAAGAAGAATTAGAGAGAGCGAGTATTGTAAAGAAAACTAAAATTTATCAACCTCAAAAATCTATGACACTTGAAAAACCCTCTGTTATGAAACTTCTTAAAAAAGAAGAGAATTTTGAATTAAGGACCATGAAACGTCCTTTTATAGAAACTAAGCTACTTCCCTATATTCCACATGAAAATCCTTTAGATTCCCTTGTAGCTTTAAAAGAAATCATTGAAGAAAATTATGATATCCAAACAATTGGAAGAATCTTTGAAATTGCAAGAAATAGTATCAAAAAAAAAGTTCTCCATGTAAATTATTTATGGGAACTCAGTAAATATGCTAATGTTTATAAACGAGCTGAACCAAATATAGGATTAAGTTCGAAAGAAAAGACGGAACTTTTAAGAGACATTGATAATTGGATTAAGATAACTATACAAAAATTTGGTAATTTAAAAGA
This sequence comes from Promethearchaeota archaeon, assembly GCA_016839915.1. Lineage (GTDB taxonomy): Archaea > Asgardarchaeota > Lokiarchaeia > Sigyniarchaeales > SOKP01 > Loki-b32. The sequence continues at coordinate 6,483 of JAEOTH010000128.1, read as the reverse complement.
ATCCCAAAAATTATACTGATCATGGTTAATATCAAATCTGTTGTTAATAAATTGCAAAAGCATTATCCAGATGCAACTCAAGTTGCTTTAGTAGATAGACAAGGAAAAGTATTATTTACTACGGGCAAATGGGATGTTAAAAAAGACATTAAAGAAGTTCTTTCAAAATGGGCTGGTGGAAATGCTCAATTTGTAACTCTTAATGGCATAAGGTACTCCATTTTGCAAATGGAGCCTGAACGTTTTATTGGGACTAACCGGAAAAATAAAGGACACTTAATTGGAGCATCAACTCCAGATGGAAAAAACTACATGCTGGCTCACATCAGACACAAAGCGAAAGGTTGGTTTCATATGGCATATCCCGCCATAGCAAGAGCAGCTGCAATGCTAAAAAAAGGTTCCGAATCTGAATTCATCGCATCCAAAGTTGAAATTAAGGAAGAAGAAGTATATAAGAATTCAACCGGACAAATGGCAACTTACCAAGTTACTGCACCTCAACCTTCTATTGATCCACATCTTAGAGCAGAGATTGAAGGATTCTTACAATGGATTAATACTCCTCAAGGTTTAGGAGCTTATATTAATAATATACTACAACAAAATGATCAGTATCGGATTTCTAAACTTGCTGAACTGTATAATGAATTATATCGCTTGTTTTATGGTTAAGTAATAAAATAAAAAAGTTGATGAATTAGCTCATAAACGTTCTAATGAGATTTTGTTAGTTGAAACTTTTATTATCTTATTTGAATTATAAATAAAGTTTTACTCTCACTTACTTATTTATAAAGTTTATAATAACTTTAATAACTGCGAAGAGGATTAGTAACATTATAAATGACAAAATTATCCTCTTTATTATGAAAAAGTTTCTTATCAACGATTTTCTAACTTTGAAGTTAGTGACAGGTAAGACTTATATTTACGTGAACGGCAAGCGTTTTAATCAATGCAAATTTTTAATGTTAAACATCCCTAAAGAGGAAACCAAGAAGCTTGATAAAATCGGATCAATCGACGAAGTAGCTGACATATTAGGATGGAAAAATGATGGACAAATAGGAGTCAAATATGACAGTTTTGATGATAAGTATATTTTACTCGGAGTTAAAGAAGTTAAACTTGACCCTGAATCCGAATTTTGGGGGCATTGTTCAAATTTACAGGTATGGTATGAACACAATTACGATACCCGTTTGCTACATAGCACCTTGGCATTCCCGCTGCTACAAAAACTTGCTGAAGTTGGAGATCCCGTTGCTAAAAAAGTCTTTCAAGAGGAAATTATAAAACGTTATGAGAGCGGAAATCCTAATATTCATACTTATATCTTAAAAAATAGGTTATTGGAATACTTAGATAAAGAAAAAAAGATTAATTTAATAAATCAACAATTTTCTGGGATTTTAACAGCTATTGGAAAACTTCCTAAGTCGTTTGATGAATCAGAGGTTATTAATGATTTGATTTATGACAAACGCGAGGGTTTTTCTCAATTACTTAAAATAGCAAAAGAAAAAGGCCAGATTAAAAAACTATTCTCTATACTCTTGGAAAGCATAGAAAAATTTCCTGATACTTACGATAAGTATTATAATTTTTCCGCATTGATCGAGTCGATTGAGAACATAGATATTATTAACAATAATATCTCTAAAGTAAAAACCATATTTCTTGACCTGGCAAATAAGATTAATAAAATAAGTAAAGACGATCAGAGTTTCGCTTGTTCTCAGTTAATAAAGGTCGCAAAAAAATCTGGATTGGTTGAAGAATATATTCCTACTTTATTGGATGCTTTTTCATATGTCGATTATGACATCGATTATGATGCCTATTATGTATATGGCGATCTACTTACTGCAATCACTAATAAGACTCAAAAATTTGAAACTATCAAATTAATTATTGAAAATACTGAAGATCCTTATTTAAAACCGTACGTTGCCAATATTTTGTTAAGTTTAGTTGAAGATTCAAAATTTGTTAAAGAAAATTTCGTGTTTATTATGTTTAGTTTTGAAGAGGTTATGAACGACAACCTTAGTTGCGATGATTTCAATTTCTACGAGTCATATATCTTTATAGTAAAATTTATTGAAAAACTGATAAATATAGGAGTTCTAAATGTAAAAATAACTGAAAATTCATCTTACTATGTTAAGGATTATGATGAACGGGTGGATCATTGTATTAAAGGATTTTATACTTTAATTAAAGAACTTGAAGACACAGAAATAATGGAACATCTCTTGCCGAGTTTATTAAAAACCTTTTGGAATGCTTCATTCAATGAGCTGTATAGCTCGGATTCATATGAACTGTTCTCTTTATTATTTAAAATTGCCTATAAAAAGAAGCTTTTAGATAAATTATTCATTTATTTCATTATCTATTATAATTGGGATTATATAGATATTGAAAACCTACTCAATATATTTTTAAACTATTTAAATCGAGAAGAGATCGTCTCTCTTCTTGTCCCATCTTTAAATAATTTAGACTTACTACTGGAATACAGAAACTACAAACGTGTTATTCCGTTTTTTGAAAGATTAGCTAATGGACGGGATAATCCACTTTATAGGTCGTTAATTGTTCATATCTTAAAAAAAAACTCGAGTAAAATTAACATATTTTTATTCGACAAATCGTATAAATATTATTTACACTATTTAAAAGCTTAAGATTATATAGAGGTTCTGACTGAATTAGGCGAGAGTTTCCTTTCCGATATTAGATTATACGATTTAGAAGATTATAATTATAAGATAGCTGGTCTATTGGAGCATATTAACGAAAAAATCCCGAAAAATATTCTTAAGAATATAACAATTGAAGTATTAAAACATGGATCCTACGAGTTTCTATTTTCCTTTCTTAAATATCCTTTATACAAATTCTGCAATGAATATTTTGATCAAGAAGTTCTTACAATGTTGCTGGAAGACCCTTTGTCGAAGTTTATGAGTGTTGTAATAACATTACTCGAGGAAAATCAAATCCGATCTGCAGTATGGCCGGAATACTTAAAGGGGCGAACTCAGCAGTATCATGGCAAGCTTACGAAAGATAGATTAGAACAAAAACAGATGGTGCTAACGCTCTTTTTTATTAAAATCTACCGAGAACTAGGTGATGACTATTTTTTAAAAGTTTTCAACAGGCTCTCGGAAAAAGCACGAATACGGTTGAAAACTAACACAAAACTTTTAATAAAATATGCATCTCAACCAGATAAATCTTTTATTTTTAAACTTTTTCCCAACGAGGAAATAGAAGTATCTACTCCCTATTTTTTGAAATTGATTGATAAAGGAGAATAGAAAAAATTTAGGACGTAATTAAATTAGTGAAATTTACGGACATAAAAGACCCAAATTTTCTGCCAAGAAATCAGTCTTATATAACCATGTCATTAGTTAATTAATAATATAAGCTGTTCTTATTCTTATAAGATAATCTTAATTGAAATGTTTATTATATTATATGAATTATAAATAATTAATCTAAAATTTGGTGATGTATGATAAGTCTTCCATCAAAAAAAACAATACAGGTAGATGAGAATACAGTAGATTATGAGTACAAGATGTTAAATCACGTTATGCAACTTCGGTATCATGAGGAAAAATGTGTTGAATGTGGATTCTGTACAAGAGTTTGTCCTGTTACCATCTCAATTTACGACGAACCATATAAAAAAACAGCGATAGGAACACCAAAGTTCATGAAAATTGAATCTGATAAAAAGATTGTAGTTGACACTGAAAAGTGCAGTTTTTGCGGTAGTTGTACTTGGATCTGCCCTGGTTATACGTTAGAACTCTATATTAATGGAGAAAAAAAGCTCCTTTTAGTAGAAAACGGTTCATTACCAGAATTCGAAGAAGAGGTAAGAACATTAGAAAACGGACAAAAAGTAAGAAAAGTTGTAGAAGGTTCGATAACGATTAAAAGCACCGAGAAAGATACAAAAGTATTAGATGCTTTTTGCGATGAATGCTCTGTGAGTGCTATGGAACGAAAAGGAAAAGAAATTGAAGTAGATAGGGATAAATGTATTTTATGCTTTAAATGCACTGAAGCTGCTGAGAATTACGATAACATAAGCGTTGAAGTGCACCGCGATAGGTTCAAAAATATAAAAGGAGAGCCTTCTTCTGTGTGGAATGGCATAATGTTGAGAGTACTTGGAAAAGAAGGAAAAGTGAAAGGGATAATGAGCCGAAGTCAGAATAAGCTTGCTGATGCTGTTATGCGATTAATGGGAAAAGAATTTGAGGAAGAAGAAGAAGCATAAATAATTGTTATTCTAGTACTCACTTTTTTTTATTTGTATCTCCTTATTTAAGATCTTTTTTGTCCTAATCTGATTATAATTTCAAAATCTTTTTAATTATTTAAGGTAATTTAAAGCTGTCAATGCGTACACTTTCGTAGCATTTATCAAATCTTCGATATAGACAAACTCATCAGCAGCATGGGCATTAGTATCATTGCGACCTGTTCCGATAATTATTGTCTCAATACCTCTTTCTTGAAACCAATGAGCATCTGTCGAAGGCATAAATAGTTTAAATTCCTTTTCTTCATTATATACAGTTTTCACTGATTTCTGAACTGCTTGAGCAAAATCTGATTTTCCATCAATTACAAAAGGTTCCAAAGAAATTGGAATTTGTACTGTTATATTCAAATAAGGATCTTGCTCTTTCAATTCTTCGATATAATCCAGTAATCGCTTCTTAATACTCGCAATATCTTGTTCTGGAATCGTATTCACACTGCAATGTAGATAGCACCTATCAGGTACTGTAGTAATTTTATTTCCTCCATGAATTTCTGCAATATTTATATGACTGATTCGAGTTGTAGTCCCCTCTGGTAAAGCATATTTAGTTTCTTTTGTCATAAATTCTTTGTTTAGTCCCAATAAAAAGTTCATGACTTTTATCATTTTATCGATTGTATTAATTCCAGAAAATTCATTACGGTAAGGTTCTGGTAAATCTGGAGCACCTAAACCATGGCCTTGCTTTCCATGTATAGTAATTGTCATATACATTGTACCACCTGTATAACCAAAAGGATATTCTGCTGGAGCATCTCCTAATAAGCAAGCATCACCCTTTAATAAATCTTCGCTTAATAAGAATTCTGTTCCTTTTAATCCACCCAATTCCTCATCGCAAACAGCAGATACAACTATTTTTCCTTTGAGTTTAACTCCTATCTCTATTAAAGCTTTAATAGCAAAAATTTCTGATGTCACACAAGATTTATCATCACAGGACCCACGTCCATAAATTTTACTATCAATTATCTCAGCACCAAAAGGATCTTTTGTCCAACCTTTAAATGCTTGAACTGTATCATAATGCGCGTTAAAAATGATAGTTTTACCATTATCATTCCCCCATTCACCAATTAAATTTTTTCTTTTTACTTGCGTTTTTAATCCAATTTCTTTCATCTTATTCTCGGTAAATTTAACGACTTCTTTATATCTTCCTGGTGGATTTTCTGATGGAATTTGAATTATTCGCTGATGAAATTTGATAATTTCATCTTTCATCTCATCAATTCTTTTTAAAACTAATCTTTCTAAGTCTTCCAATTTTATTACCCAAAAATTTCCTATATCATTCTTAGATGTTGAAAAATATAAAACTATAAAATTAAAAAACAATCTACCACATATTTAGATTGTCATTTCTAATATGAACAACCAATATGAAAAATTAATAAAGTGATAACAAATGGCAAAAAGAGTCGCGATAAATGGTTTCGGGCGTATTGGAAGGAACTTCTTTAGAGCGCTATCTGAAAAATATCCTAATGATATCGATGTCGTCTCAATTAATGATCTTTTTGAACCAAAATACTTAGCTTATGTCTTAAAATATGATACTGTTTTTGGTAAGTTTAAAGGTACTATAGAGGCTAGAGAAAAATCTTTAGTAATAAATGGAAAGGAAATTCCTATTACTGCAGAACGAGACCCAGCAAACTTGCCGCATGCCAGTAATAATATTGACATTGCTCTTGAGTCCACTGGATTTTTTACAAAAAGAGAGGGTGCCGCAAAGCATTTAGAGGCAGGAGCTAAGAAAGTGTTGATCAGTGCACCTGCGGTAAATCCTGATTTTACCGTTGTAATAGGTTGTAATGACGATAAATTAACTAACGAGCATAAAATCATCTCGAATGCTTCTTGTACAACGAATTGTCTTGGACCAGTAGTAAAAGTATTACTGGACAATTATGGAATTGTTAACGGAATAATGACTACAGTTCATTCATATACAGGCGATCAAAAACCGGTCGATACAGCAAGAGCAGCAGATCCCATAAAAATGATTCGTGGTCGAGCTTGTGCAGCAAACATTGTTCCGACATCCACTGGTGCAGCAAAAGCGATTGGTGTCGTGTTTCCAGAATTAAACGGTAAAATGGATGGTATCGCAATGC
>JAEOTH010000029.1 GCA_016839915.1 Promethearchaeota archaeon | reverse complement strand
TTTTATTTTTCTTTTCTTTTTATTATTGTTTTACAGATTAGATTTATACTTATTCTATCATATGTGATTATGTAGCATAATTTAAAATTCAATAATTTTCAAAATGGAATTATATCCAGATTATATTAAAGATAATTTAGATCGAATAGGAAAAAAGGAAGGATTAGCTCTTTTAAGAGAGTGGATTGATAGCTCTAGTAATCCCTCATTGCGTCAAAATGCCATCATAAATTATGGTATTATTGATGAGGGTAAAAATTTCAAATTTTTCGAGCATTTATTTCTTTCAGACGAAGATATAAAGATAAGATTAATAGCAGGTCAAATATTGAAGGAAAAGTATTTGCATAATAAGAAACTAATTCCTTTATTAAATTATACGTTAAACAAATTGGATAATGTAGAACAACAAATATTTGCTATAATGACTTTGAATTCAATAAAAGGCGTGAGAGCACGAAAAATATTGGTAGAATACTTGAGGGAATTAATTAAAAAAGAATTTAAAAAGATAGTAAAAGAATTTCCAAAAGACATTTTTAATTATAATTATAACGAAAATATTCCTGAATTGTTCCTTGACATCTGTATTAACATTGTTTTAAATAGATATTATACAATTAAATGTGGTTATCATGTCTCCTTGAGAAGGGGAAAAATAATCTCATTGAATTGTGAGAGTTCTAATTTAACCAAAATCTCTGATATTAAATCATTAAATCTACTAAATAATCTAGAACATCTTCAGTTACAACGAAACAATCTTGAATCTATAGATCGGATTCATATTCTTAATAATTTACGAACTTTGGATCTTTCTCATAATAAATTGAAAAAAATTGAAAATTTAGAGGCAATAGAGAAATTAGAAGAATTAAATTTATCAAATAATAAAATTCAGAAAATTAAAGGTGTTGAATCCTTAAAAAGTTTAAAGAAATTATTTTTGAATAATAATATCATAGCAAAGATCGAAAATTTGAACAGTCTGAATAATTTGGAGGCTTTGGAGTTAAGTCATAATCAGATTTCTAAAATAGAAAATCTAGGGCGTTTAATTCAACTAAACAGGTTAAATCTCTCATTTAACAAAATTGAGAAAATTGAAGGCCTCAGAAATTTAAAAAATCTAATGTGGTTATATCTTAATGATAATAAAATTTCTCAAATTGAAGGTTTATCTTCTCTTGTGAAACTGAAGGGATTATATTTATCAAATAATTTAATTGAGAAAATTGAGTCTCTTGAAAATCAGCTAAATTTAAAAAAAATAGAACTATCAAATAATAAAATCCTAAAATTAGATGGTCTTAATAATCTATTAGAGTTACAAGAACTATATTTAGACAATAATAATATAAATAAGATCGAAAACTTGGATAGTTTACGTAGCTTAATTATGTTACATCTTGGAAGAAATAACATTTCAGAATTTAGAAGAGAAAGTATAGAAAATCTGAATACCCTAAATTTCATTTTCTTAAATGAGAATCCTTTAGATCAAAAAAGTTTAGAGGAATACCATAAAAGATTAAAGTTTCCCTAGATTAAGGTAGTCATCTATCCAGAGTTCCATCAAAACCTCATCAATATAATCTGAATCCATTAAAAATTGTTTCTTTCTTATACCTATAACGTTAAAACCTAATTTTGTAAAAAGATGGAAAGCCCTCTCATTAGTTGAAAAACTGCTTAAAATAATTTTTTCTTTATTATATAGTTTTTTTGATTCCCGAATGGCTAAATCAATAAGATTTTGTCCAATAGCTAAATTTCGATATTTTTGATTTACAATAATCCCTAAAGTACCTACGTGTGTTGCGGCATCCCAATTAGAATTAGAAATTTCACATTGACCAATAACATTATACGGTGGTTTTAGATTTGGATTTTCTGCGACAATACATATTTCTTTCTCTTTTTTAATTTTATGATACCAAGAATCTTTTTCTAATTGAGATCTCACAGGAAAAAATACGGGTAAATATAACCCCTCATCAATAACTTCATTAAAATTATTCCACACGCCATCAATATCTGTTTTAGTTAAATGTCTAAAAATTATTGATTCTCCCGTTTTTAACTCCAAGACCTTTTTCATTATTTAATAATAAATTTTTATAATTAAATTCCTTATGGTAATATTATGGAAAATAAAAATGAGGAAAAAGAGAAAACTAAAGCTTTTCTTGAGAAAAAGAATGAAACCAAGAAGAAGCAAGTTGCAAAAGATTTAGTGACATTGAAACATGTAGAAGTTAAAAAGCAAGAGATAAGCCCAGAAACAAGAGATCTCGCACAAACTCTAAAGGAGAGCTATTTAGAGCATGATCAATTCGAACAGCTGTCTAATAATGAAATTACAATCTTAGAGACTTTTATGGGCAAAAGATTATTTTTAGAAAGAATTGCTATAATTGCTAATCAATCAAGAATGCCATTAGGAATACCTGGTTTTAAAAAAGTGGAGTTAGAAGATATTTTAGAAGGTTTAATCTCTAAAGGATATCTAAAGTCTGAAAAGGTAGGAGATAAAGTAGTTTATTTTCTCACGGAAAGAGGTAAATACCGTATTCAGTAAATTCTATTTCCCTTTCATAAAAATGTTATTATATTAGATTTCTTTTGAGGAAATTATAGAGGAAGATAAGTTGGTTGAATTCTTAAATTTATGTCTAAGTTCCATATCTTTAGTCTTAATCACAATTGCTGTTATTCTATTAATATATAATTATCTTGTAAATAAACATATTCATATGCTTTATTTAATGATAGCATGGTTTTCCTTATTGATTAACAATATATTGTATTTTATGGCCTCATTTTTATTATACGTAAGCACTTTAGCATTTATAGATAACTTCTTTGCGATAATTGGTTCATTATTTATTGTAATCTTTGGTGAGTCTATTTCAAAAAAAACACCAAGTATTAAAAAATTAATCTGGTTTTCTTTTTTTATCGGATTGTATTCCTATAGTTCATTTCTTAACTATTTTATTTATCCTCTAGTCTCAATTCCAATATATATCATCGTGCTTAATACAAATATTCAAGTTTTAAGTTTTTTAATTTTAATGTTAACAGGGAGTTTTTTAATGCCATATTATTTATTTAAAATTTATAGATTTGCTCCTAGTAAGCTGAAAAATCATACTTTTATATCATTTATAGGAGGAATTATTTTTGGCATCATCGCACCCACTTTACTTATTATTCTTAGGCAAGCAAGTGCCATATTCATTCTATTCAGCTCAGTTGGAATGTTAATTATAGTTTCGGCAGTTTTTCTCAAAAATCCAAAATTAGCTTTCATTTTACCCTTCAGGGTTATGAGATTAAGCGTGATTGATTCAGATGGTGGCATTATGCTATTTTCACATAATTGGAAATCTGGAGAAGATATAAAGGGTGATGAAATAGTATCGGCAATGTTCCAAGGTATTATTTCGATATTAAGGGAATCGTTAGGAAAGGGAAATCTACAAGAAATAAATTTAGAAAAAGCCGTCGTTATAGCTCAGAAAAGTAAACAATTTCCTATAGTTTATATTTTAATAGCTACAAGCACATCTAAATCGCTAAAAAATAGCTTGAATTCTTTTATTAAAAATTTTGAAACTAAATTTAGTAACACGATAGAAAGCGCAATAAATTCAAGGCAAATCTTACCAGCGACAGATATTATATTAGATACTTTCTCGTTTTTACCTGATTAATTCAATAAATAAAGAACAGTTAATCTTTTTTTAAAATTAGCTTATTTATTGGAATATCTTGATATTCTTCACTAGGATATTCACGCCTAATGGTTAGCGGTAAGATTCTTGATCTGAGCTCTAATTGGGCGATTTTGATTGGATCTATCATACTTTTGGGTTTTTCTACTAAAATTGGAGCCCCAAATGAGATTTGTAGTGCTCTTGCTCCTACAATCCTAGCTTTCTCGTATCTAGTTAAAAAAATTGGTCCAATTTTAACATATTCTCTAACTTTCTTATATTGTTTCCGTAATTCTCGAGATTCTAAGAAACTAGACATAATTAAACCAAAGAAAGAGTAATTTAACCTCTTAAAATGTATGATTTCATATAACTTTTTTGGTTTTAACTAAGTTTTCAAAAAGAATTTAATAATTAAAAGTGCGCAGGAGGGGAATTGAACCCCTGATTTACACGGTGTGAGCGTTTAACGTTTTAGACGCGATAAGCATAACAATTGTCGTCATACCACTAGACCACCCGCGCTTCTTAATATTTTAAATTAGTAAATCATACGAATTAAATATTACTTTGCTCTTTAATTAATTCAATTTATTAAATTATTGTTAAATCGATTTAAGAATTTAAGTAATTTTTAAAGATCTTGTAAACTCTGTTAGTTTAAATATTTCAATTAAATTTTATCTTCAATAAATAATATATGCTAAGACTTTCTGGTGATTTTTGTTACTGCAAATGAAGAATTTATTTCTCACCCTTTAATTAAGGAAAGTGCTATATCTCGACGGGAATACCAAGAGAATATTTTTATAAATTGTCTAAATAGAAACTGTTTAGTTGTTATTCCTACAGGTTTAGGCAAAACAATTATAGCGTTAATGCTTGCGGTACAAAGACTAACAGAAATCGAAAATTCAAAAGTGATAGTTTTAGCACCTACTAAACCTTTAGTAGAACAACACTTTAAATCATTTTTAGAATTAACTAGCCTTCCTGAAGAATCACTTATTACTCTTACAGGTTCAATTTCTCCTGAAAAGAGGAAAGGTTTGTGGGCAGATATAAAAGTTGCTTTCATGACGCCTCAAGTGCTTCAGAACGATCTTATTTCAGGATTATATTCAATTAAAGATGTTTCTTTAATGATATTTGACGAATGTCATAGGGCAGTAGGAGATTATGCTTATTGTTTTCTGGCAAAAAAATATACAGATCTTTCAAAAAATTCCCAAATATTAGGGCTTACAGCAAGTCCAGGCTCAACTATAAGTAAAATTAGTGAGATTAAACAAAATTTGTTTATTAGCCATATTGAAATTAGGACAGAGAAGGATTCAGACGTTAAACCTTATATTCACAAAGTAGATAATGAATGGATAAAAATTAAGCTCCCCTCCGAGATTTTAGAAGTTAAGAAAATATTAGACGCGAAGTTAAAAAAATGTTATAAATTTCTAAAAGAAAATGATTTGCTCGGCTCTTATGATATAAATAAAGTCACTAGAAAGGATTTATTAAAATTAAGCGATTTAATCAACCGAAGAATATCTTCAGCAAGAGATAATGATGAAAAATTCCAAATGTTTAACGCTAAAAAGGTGGCAGCCAACGCAATCAGACTATCTCATATGACAGAATTAATAGAAACACAAGGGATAAGTGCTCTTAAAGATTACTTTAAGAAAAATGAAGAAAAGATTAAGAACAATACTGCTAATAAATCGTTAAAAGAACTATTTAGTGATAATGACTTTAGGAGAGTTCAAAAACTTACTCTAGAACTCTACTCAAAAGGAATGGTTCATCCAAAAATAGAAAAACTAAAAATCCTCTTGACAGACCAAATAAAAGAAAATCTTGATTCGAGAATTCTTGTTTTCTGTCATTTTAGAGATTCTGTTAATAATATAGTGAAATATTTTGAAGAAGATCAGATAATCAAAATTCATAAGTTTGTAGGACAAGCAACAAGGGGATCAGATAAAGGTTTAACTCAAAAAGAGCAAATTAAGCTGCTTAATGAATTTAAAGAAGGAATCTATAATACTTTAGTTGGCACAAGTGTTGCTGAAGAAGGATTAGATATAGAAGAATGTGATTTAGTAATATTCTACGATGTTGTACCCAGTGCTATACGTTCTATTCAACGCCGTGGACGTACTGGTAGAAAAAAAGAAGGAAAAGTATTTGTATTGATGGCAGAAGGCACCAGGGATGAAGGATATTATTGGGCAGAAAAATATAAAGAAAAGAATATGAAAGTGAGTCTAAATAAAATTAAAAATTCTGAGCAAAAATCTAAATATGGACAAGCTAATCTTTTAAATTTTATTGAAGAAGTCGAAGAGTCAGAATCAATAGAAAAATATAATCCAGTTCTTAATACGATTGTCAAGATTGATGGAGCAGATAAAATTGAAATTATCTGCGATAATCGTGAAACAGCATCTCCCGTTGTAAGGGCACTTTCACTAATGGGGATTAGACTTAAATTAGAACAATTAACTGTAGCTGATTATGTTATTTCAGAGAGAGTCGGAATTGAGAGAAAATCTGCTAAGGATTTTAATGATTCTATCATTGATGGAAGATTATTTACCGAATTGGGCAAATTAGGGGAAAAATTTTCCAGACCAATTTTAATTTTAGAGGGCGATCCATTTAAAAATTCAAATATCAGTGAAAATGCGCTCTATGGAGCAATAACTTCGATAATTCTAAACTTAGGTATTTCAATTTATAAAACGGAAAATGCCATAGCAACAGCACAATTTATATACCAATTAGCAAGGAAAGAACAATCTTTTCCAAAGTCATCACTCAATATTAGATTTGATAAAGCACCGATTGAGACTTCTCGTTTGTTAGAATATATCGTTGCAGGAATACCTGGTATAAATTCACTTCGAGCAAAAAATTTATTGAAAGAATTAAAAACTTTACAAAATGTCTTCTTAGCAGATATACCGGATTTAACAAAAATCGAAAACATTGGAAAAAAAATTGCTCAAGAAATCTACAAAATTAGCAGATATAAATATAAAAATAGCCATTAAATTCCAGTAATAATGAAATCTCTAAATTT
>JAEOTH010000127.1 GCA_016839915.1 Promethearchaeota archaeon | reverse complement strand
GTATGGTTTTATTTCAGCACCATATCTGTTCTTTATCGCTATGGGTATTATCACTGTGGGGGAAATGATTGTATATCCCCTTGGACAAAGTACAGCAGCATCTTTTGCCCCTGAAGATAAACGAGGAAGATATATGGCAGTTTATTCTTTTCAATGGGCCATCCCGAACTTGTTTGGAGTTTTAGCTGCTGGATTAATTTGGGTGAATATTGGACCAAATTGGGTATGGTATCTAGCAGGGATTCTTTCGCTGATTTCAACAGTGGGCTTTTGGCTAATTCATGGGATTACTAAGGAGCGTACCATAGAAGTAGAAAAACCTCTAGAAGAAGAATTGCTTGAATTTACTCTCTTAGAATGAGAGATTTTTAATTAAAATTTTAAATTTAATACTTAAGATCGTGAAACGCATCTTTCACGAAGTTTTTCCTAAAAATGATAATAAATTAATGATTAAAAATAAGTTCAAATATAGTTCATAAGTAAAAACTATAAAAATTATTAATATTTTAAACTGATTAAAGCAATTTTCTTGTTAAACTTTATAATTTTGAACTCTTAAATTGATCTTTTACTTATGTTCACCAAAATTAAGGAATTTCCTAATGCATTTAAAGTACTAACTTTAGCCACTTTCATTGATCGCTTAGGAGGTTTTTTATTATTTCCTTTTTTTTCGTTGTATATAAGGGCCCGTTTTGGAGTAGGGGTGACGGAAGTTGGAATCCTAATTGGGATCTTCTCAGCAGGAAATATTGTTGGAGGTATGATCGGAGGAGCACTAGCAGATAAATATGGTCGCAGAGTAATTACCTTGATTGGTTTGGTTGTAAGTGGGCTAGGGACTATTTTAATGGGAATAGTCGATGATCTGTATCTTTTTTACATAATTGCTGCATTTTTAGGTACAATTGGTAATTTTGGAGGTCCTGCTCGACAAGCAATGGTAGCAGATTTGCTTCCAACAGAAAAACAAGCAGAAGGATTTGGAATCCTTCGAGTGGCAGTTAATCTTTCAGCAACGATTGGCCCTCTACTTGGTGGATTATTAGTCAGCCAATCCTATATGTGGTTATTTATCGCGGATGCTGTGAGTAGCCTTACTACTGCCATTATTGTATTTATAGTTATTCCAGAAACAAAACCTCAAAAACAGGATGGAGAACCAGAAGAAACAGTAATGAATTCTATGATTGGATATAAAGACGTATTAAAGGATTGGGTTTATGTGTTGTTTCTCTCGGTGTCTGCTCTAACGGTGTTAGTATATATGCAAATGAACAGTACATTATCTGTTTTCTTACTGGATGTTTATGGATTCCCAGGGCAGGGTTATGCTCTATTGTTAAGTATGAATGCAGCTATGGTAGTTATCTTTCAATTCTGGATAAGCAGAAAGACCTCAAAATATGATCCCATGAAAATGATAGCCCTTGGAACTTTCTTTTATATGATTGGTTTTGGGATGTATGGTTTTATCTCTGAGTCATACATGTTTTTCATCGCTATGGCAATTCTCACGTTGGGTGAAATGATTGCGATGCCTCTTGGACAGACTACAGCCGCGTTATTTGCTCCCGAAGATAAACGTGGTAGATATATGGCAGTATATGGTTTCCATTGGGCAATTCCAAATCTATTTGGAGTTATTCTTGCTGGCTTAGTTTTTGACAATATTGGACCTAATTGGGTGTGGTATTTTTCGGGGATTATATGTTTTATAGCAGTGATAGGATTTTGGCTTCTTCATAAGGTTACTAAATCTCGACTTTCAAGAGAAACAAGCTCCACCATAGAAGAATTGCCTAAAATCGATCAAGAAATTTCTATTGAATAGAATTTATTTACTTTCTTGCTTTATTTTGTTAGAATTAAGATTCAATTTCAAATTTAATCTTAAGATATTCATATTTAGAATTAAGTATTTTCAATACTTTTTCTACAAAATTCCTTAGATTTTCTGCATGAAATTGCTTTTCATCTTTTTGATCAAGTAAAAATTTGTGTATCATATTTCTGGTGTCATCAGGACCGTTTTCTTCTAAATAATCTATCCAATGAATAGACATATTACAAATTCTTATTAGATCTTCATCAGTGTATTCATTTATGTCAAGAATTTTCTTATGATATTTACTAATTGCTTTACTAACCCTTTCTAAATAATCCGCGGTGCCCAAAGAATATCGACAGAGACTTACTAGATTTGAAGTAATCCTTGTGCTTCTCGTATTAGTTGCTGCCTCAAAAGAAACCCATGCTTCATTCCATTCATCCTTATTTTTACCAACTAACCCATCGTTATGTAAAGCTACATTCATCATATCACTAAGATCGACATCATGTCCTCTTTTTATCTTTTTATTAAAAATCTCTCCTAGCTTAGTTCCTTCAAGATAACTTCCCGCTCCAAAATCAAGTAATTGATTTAAATTGTTTGCTGCACAAAGTGCTTCATGTCTTACTTCACCTGTATCTGGGTTAGTCCATTGAACAGTTTTCTCGAATTCTCCTGTTTCTTTGTTTTTTATCCACCCCATATCTCTTAAAACATGGTCTAACAAATGGATTTGGAAAGTCCAGAAGTCCAAATCATCTGTGAAGCGCTTTCTCCTCCAATCTCTTGAAGTATATTTGCCTAAATATAGTTTTAATGTTCCTCGGATTAATGACAATTTACCATCTTGAATTGCATCACATGCATCTTTATAGTATGTATGTTTATGATCTTTTGAGATATCCACAATTTTATTTATTATTTCTCTAGCCTCTCTAGCAACTACATCACATGGTATCCTTCCATCAGATGGATAGGCCCTTGATCCTCCATCTAAAAACTTTTTAAATAAATCCAAATCATCATAAGGAATATTATACCATGGATTATTAAACATAATCTTAGTAAATGTGTAATGGGTGAACCCGTTTTCATCCATTGTAGTTTTTAAAGGGGAAACATCTCTTAGATTATCTCCTTTATTTACAGCATCTGCTTTAGTATCCCAAATTGAAGTCATACGAGATATTATATTGAATGTAATTTTTAAAAATTGTTAATTTAAAATATAAAATTAATTTTTAAACATGGAATCTATTGGTATTATATCATAAAATATCAAAACATATAAAAAAAAATGAATTTTTTCAAGGTTTTTACACTAACTCCCTGGGATTCACTTAATTCAGATACTTTAACGGAAATTAAATTATTTTCATTGAAAAATATTTTTAAAACCTTTCCTGTAATTGAACCTGAATTTTTCGATGATTTACTTTCAAATTTGTATAAATTCAATCATTATTCCTTGATTGAAAGCATCAAACGGATTGTTGGTCCTAAGAATGAGGATTATGACATAAAGCTATGGAATTTTGTATGGGGGATGGATAGTGAAAGAAGAATTTTTCAATTTTTATTTCAAAAAGTTACAAATGAGTTAAAAGGATCTCAAGCAACATTAGTGGCTCTAGCTCCTCCAGAATTAAGCAAATTATTTAATCAATATAAAAAAGAAGCTATTCTAAGGACTTTATCTTTACTAAATAATCCAAAAAAAATGAAATTTTTAATGGTTTTGGCACCTAAAGGAAAATCTATCGTTGAAGAACAGCAATTGCTTCAAGTAAGTAAGAAAGACTTAGAAAAATTAAAATTCAATAATATGCTCAAGCAAATGCCGAATATCAAAGGGCAATGGTTTATTGCTAATTCACCACGTTGTTCCAACTGTAAAAGAGAGATTACAGATATAAAGGGTTTGAATGTGGGATCATTAAAATTTATATGTCCATATTGTGGGCATCAGAATGATTGATTTATATCAACTTTCGTATAATATTACAAAGATACAAAGGTTACAGAGGGGACTTAACTTCAGTGAATGCTCTATCCATTAAGTACAAACAGCATGTCTCGTTTTTTACATTTTTTGAATTTAATGGGTCTGATAAATACTAATAATCTTGATTATTTTCAATAATTTAAGTAATATTTTCTAATTGCATTTATTAAATGCATTTTTATAATTTCAATTAATATGTAGATTATTTTAATTTATTATTTATAAGAAATGAATCAATATTTTATGATAATACAAAAGAGAATGCAGATATATCATGTTTGTAGCCGCACTTGATTTAGGAACAACTGGTTGCAGAACATTTATTTTTGATTTAGGAGGTACGATTATTGCTAGTGATTATCAAGAATGGCAGAGTTTTTATCCTTCTCCCTCATTTGTTGAACAAAATGCCAATACATGGTGGGATTCAATTAAAACAACAATAGAGAAAGCAATAAAAAAAAGTGGAAT
>JAEOTH010000126.1 GCA_016839915.1 Promethearchaeota archaeon | reverse complement strand
CAATATACCCTTCATAGCCATCAACTTCTGCATAAGCTTCTTTATACCAAGCAATATAATTGTCTAGAGTTTGGAGAACCTTTGAATCATTTATTTTCAATTCTCCTGTTAAGGCATTGAACTCAAACCCCTCAGAGTATTCACTTATTACTTCTTCGTTGCCCATTGAATCCGTATAGATTGGAATGAAGGACACAACATCAGACATTAAGACGTGATTTTCCACACAATCTTCTGGAATCAGCTGAATGGTATCTTCAGTGTCATCATAAATCTTGTAAATGTGATAATATTCATTCTTAAGGCTGTCATATTCAGCATGGTCAACGTAAATAGGATATTCCAAGTAAAATTCTGGAACCAGCGTGGTATCAGAATCAGCAAACTGAAGCGTAGGAGTCACTGACATCATATACGCAATAATACTATTAAATGATTTCTCATCCTCCTTAGTTTGACTGTAAACCGCATTCTCTAAAAACATGATGGAGTTATCCATAAATTTTGCACTTGAATCGTAGGGGATAACAAATTCAAAAATATGCAATCCAACCTGAATAGACTGATGTGTATAGAAAAATTCTGTGAATCGAGGATCATCAAAATCTGAATATTGTATATAACTTCTGGTCTGGCTGGAATAATCTAAAGCGACATTGAGAAATTGAGTGCCAAACCACGCTGTCTTATCTGTACCCGGCTTCGCAAGCATGACTGTACCTTCAAATATATGCTTATCTGTTTCCCCTCTCACTGTGGTGTAAACTCCACTCGCACTTCCGTAAAGGGTGTTAGGCATGATATCGCCAAAATACCTATCTTCCCACCACTTATCCGATAAGGTTTCTGTGCTCTTATAGTCCTCATTATATGTGGTGTGAGCAGCAAGATAATTATTCATTTCTTGTTGTTTCAGATAAGAACGAATGACATTCAAGAAAAGATAGGTGATAAAGAAGCCAATAACAAATCCAATAAGCGTTCCAATACCAGGAATAATAGATCCTACCTCGGCACCAATTCCATTCAGAGTCAGTATATTCTTCCATGATTCGAGTTTTTTTTTCTAATTATTAATTAATGTCTTATTCTATGTGAGAATCATTGTTCATCGTAAAGAAATATTATTTTTATATTAATAATATTAAAAATGCATAATCTTTAATTTTGAAAATTTTTATTATATTCTTAGCAAATTTATCCCAATAAAATAACTGAAGACAAATAAAAATTTATATTTTAAACTAAATTCTATTAAAATTCTGGAGTATTTTAAATGGTCCAATACAAAGATGGTAATATATTTCTCAAGATACTATACTACGGTATGCCAAGAAGCGGAAAGACTACGATATTAGAAACTCTTTACAACTTAACCAAAGATGGCAAGAGAGAAATAATCCCTGTCAGTAATCTACAGAAAATTGATCGAGAAGGTGGAGCTACCCTTTACTTTGATAGAGGTATTTTTCAATCTACAAGCAAAAAGAAGGTTTATTATAGGGTATACACCGTTCCTGGACAGCGTAGCTTGTACACTTTAAGAAAAAAAGTTTTTAATAAGCTTGACGCTGAAACTGATGCAGTTATTTTTGTAGTTGATTCCCAGATAAAATTTTTTGAGGACAATATTGAATTTTTATTAGAATTAAAATATATTACAGATAATCGGTTGATCAAAGAAATTCCGTTTATAGTTATGCTGAATAAACAGGATCTTAAAGACGTAATTAGTGATGAAGATTTCATCCAAATTTTAAAGAATGAGAAACTTTGGTTTGATCCTAATAATGAATTAAATATTTGGAATCCCTTAATATACAGAACTTGTGCATTATTTGAACAAGAAAAAGACATTTATCGCAGTTTTTATGAAATTGCAAGGAGATCTGGATTATATCATATATATGGAAATGGAGAAGCTCCTATTGATAAAAATGTTACAAATACTTTAAATAAGTAAAAAAAAATTGGAATTTATTCTTTTTTCAGAAAAATTTCTTTCATCCAT
The DNA here is from genome assembly GCA_016839915.1 of Promethearchaeota archaeon. Classification (GTDB taxonomy): domain Archaea; phylum Asgardarchaeota; class Lokiarchaeia; order Sigyniarchaeales; family SOKP01; genus Loki-b32. The sequence continues at coordinate 24,353 of JAEOTH010000126.1, read as the reverse complement.
CTTGGAAGTAAAAAACCCCCATAGAATTCTATTGCACTAAAAATTAACAAGATTCTTACTACAACAACGAATATAGCTAAGAGTGGATCAGATGGATCTTCAAAAATTGTGCCTAACATGGAGTCTAGAACGGCAGCTACCGAAAAGGTAATAAAAGCAGCTCGGAGTAGCTTTCCCTTCAGTCTAATTTCACGATCATCCGATTTTACTGATTTTTGAGCAAAAATAACACCCGTAACTAACATAACTACTATAATTATCAACAAATACACTGTTATGAATATTCCAAAATCTACTGTAAATGGTCTAATAGGATTAATAATTCCAATGAAATTTATATCTAAAAAGAGCAATATAAAGAAGGAGATTTCGAAAAATAACGAAAGTATCACAGTAATTATGATGACTTTTTTTTGTGCTTTTTTTCTTATCATGTCTGTAAATGCAATTAACCAGGTTAAAAGAGCAATAGGGAGAAACACATTACCGATGATAAAGTACCACTCCACGGGTAACGAATATTGTACTATTAAATTCATTAAGAATGAGACTGAGTCCGGAATCCAAGGGAAACTAATTCCTAACCAGCTAATTCCAACTAAAATTAATAATCGATTCTTGTATTCAAAATATTTCACAAGAATAGTAAAACCAATAATAAGCGAAATTATCACAAATATGAGGCTAAAAGACCCTTGGAGATAGTCAACAATTTCAAGTGCCATAAGTCTTTAATTTATATATATTAAGTAATTGGTATACATTTAGATTCTAATATATATATACTTTTATTTTCCTAAATTCAAGTAAGGGATTTTCCTCAAGAAATATATTATACAATTTCATAATCTAGAGAAAATAGTTGTTCCATCTGCTCGGTTAATAACTTTAAATGAGTTATATATTCATTTAAAGATATCTCTTGCTTATGATATCTATCAACTAAATTTTCAATGATGTAATAAGGACTAAATTTGATGAATCGGACATCTGAGAAAAGGTAAACGAAACCTTTAGTTTCATAAATAAATTTTTTCTCTAAAAGCTCATTAAAAAGTTCCTCTTTATTATTTAAAATATTCAAGCAATCATTTACCGTTAAATAATTTCCTCTCAATGTCTTTAAAAGAGAAAATACTTCTTTATTAAAAAGAACAGTATGAATTATTACCTTATTATCAAAATCTGACAGATTGTAATAGTTAAAATAAAATTTTTTTAAGGATTCTTTAAATTTTTTTAAGATTTTTTCTTCCATTTGTTCAGAAGGTATATTTTTAGGAGGAATTCGAGTACATGAGAGATCTTTGACTAAGAAATAGCATTCTTTACTTCCGGGTACATTTTTTTTTACTATTAGATTTTCATGAAGGAAGGAAATTAAGATTAAGTCAATATTTACTGTTGAGAAACCATATTCATGCCTTAAAATGTTGATAAGGTCATCTTTCGATATAACTCCTTTTCTAAGGATTTCTAGAATTGTAAATTTAATTTTATCTTGAAAAAAATTTATCAGGTTTTCTTCCTCATCTAATTTAGAATAATTCCTTATTGTATTGAATGCTTCGGAGATTGTACGAGTAATTTTATTTGTATTTATTAATTCTATCAAATTTTTGCTAATAAGCGCTAGAATTTCAGGAGACTTTTTAATAATATCTTCCACCATTTCATTTTGATTATAAACTAACACAAGAAAATAAATTTCTCCTTCAAATCTTTGTATTATAGAAAGATAACAATTTTTTTCATCCTCTGAGATAAACTCAATAATGGAACTCTCTTGGTTTAATTCATGGAGCGCCCATATCTTCAGAAAAAGTTCCTTTGGAGGAAACTGTTTCTCTGGAGGGTACTGAATAATATTCTCTGGACCGGTAGAAATATTCCAGTGAGTTAAAATCATTCTTTCCATAATTAGATTTGGTTTTATTCGATTTTCTGATGAATACCTAATGAATTTCTATTCTTTTAAATGATAGCTTTATGTTTTTTAATAATATTACTCTCTTTTATTAATGGTTTTCGCTCTTATAATAATTTACGTTTTTAACAGGGGGATATTGCGCGAATTTCATATTAAAGAACATTAAAAATTAAAATTTAGAAGAAATTGGTTGATAGTTCGATAAAATTGTATAAGAGGTTTTTTAAAGAATTGAAACTGATTAAAAAAATTCGGGGTATGTCTGTTCAATTCTATTAAGAGTTATAGCTAATAAATTAAGGGCTTCTTCACTGTTATTTGATTTAATAACATCAACGATCTGGTCTAAAATCTTATTTCCAATGGTTATATCATCTTTTGTTTTTATTTTTTTATAGCGAAAGAGTAGCTCAAACTCTCTTTCTAACCATTCTAAATCTTCCTTTAGTCTATCTTGTAAAATTCTCTCATAATCTTGATTAGGGCTAACGGTCATATTTTTTTTCCTCCTTAATTTTGATAACTCAAATTTATCTGGTATTTACCAAATACCTCAAATAACATATAAAAGAAAACATATAAAAAATTACTCGAACCGAAGAATTTATATATCATTGTTACGTACAAACATAATTTTATTGTAACTTTGTACACAAAAAGATCTAATTTTATACAAAAATATAGATGTTACTACCTTTATTCGTATAATCTACTATCTGAAAAAAAGTAAAAAACAATAACCTACGATTTAAACTAATAAACTCTTATCCCGCTTTTTAATTATTCATCTTTAGAATTATCCAGCTTTCTAAAACAATATCGAGTGAAAATTTTAGATAGCCCGTAAACAGACTGTGCGTTCTTGGTATTTATTGCTTTATTGAGCGCCTTATAAAATTCAGTTAAATTCATCTCCAGATTATCTTTAAACTCGATTTCTTGGGATGGTTTTTCCTTTTTGTTCATGTGCTAAAATATTATAATAAATATAAAAAAGAGAAATAATATTGTGATATCACAAATATCGAATTAATATTTCTTTAATTATCATTTCTTAGTTATTAGATGTCTTTTTTCTGTAACATTTGGCAAATCGGTAGGTGTGTGATATCACAAGTACTTTTTGGATCAACTTATGAATGTAGTTAATATAATAAATATAAAAGAACTGAGATTGTAAGTTCAATATTACTCTTCCTTTTTGACATTTTTCTTTCTACTCCCAATAATATAATAAAAAATGAACAATGTTCCCAGTACAGCCACAATAATCAAAAATATCATATTAAATAATGCAGATTGAGCTTCAATATTAGGATTAGATACGTCAATACCAAAAAGAGAGCCTAACCAAGCAAAGAAAAGTGCACGAGGGATAGCTCCAATTAACGTCCCTAACGTATATTTCTTAGTATCCATTTCTACAAGCCCAGATGCATAACTAATAGGATCAAATGCAATAAATGGCAGCATTCTTGAAATTAGAATTGCCCATATACCATACTTTTCAATGAAATTATCAGCCATATTTATTGCTTTCTTTCCTACAAATTTCTCTGCTAATGGTCGACCTCCTTTTTTGCTAATATAAAAGCATAATAAACCTGCCGCCATTGAACCCATAATACCCATTACTCCTCCAGCGTAAATACCCCAAATCATTCCTGTAGCTAATAATACAATCTCAGAGGGTATGGGTATAAGTAAACCCTGAATCGCCATTATGCCAATAAATAAGAAAATGCCCCAAAATCCTAATGCTTGTATAGGATTGACAAAAACATTAACTACAATTGAATAAAGGAATGTTGTATCGATAAAATAGTTATAAATGACAAGAAATATCGAAATAATAATCAAGGCCATGAAAATGATTATATATATCAGAGTTTTTGTTTCATAATGAGAAAAATCAAGTAAATTTTTGAAGTAATTCTTTAATTTGGAATCTTTTTTTTCATTTATTTTCTCATTACTATTATCTTGTGCCATACTAATCAAAATCTTGGAAAATATTAAGTAATATTAGTAATTTTGATTTCTATAAAAAGTATTTTTTTCAACAAATGGAACCTTATATTTTCGCCCATAGAGGTGCTTCTGGCTATGAAATTGAAAATACAATAGTTTCTTTTAAAAGAGCCATAGAGATGGGTGCTGGAATAGAAGCAGATTTAAGGTTTACTAAAAATAAGAAAATAATTTGTTTTCACGACCCATTCTTTAAAGTAGGAGACCAACATTATCTTATACAAAATCTAACATATCTGGAGATTCAGGCTATTAAATTTGAAGATCTTAGAAAAGTTCCAACATTAGAAGAGGTCTTCGATACATTCAATAGTGTTTCTCATAATTTGAGATATAGTTTTGATATCGCTGATAAAGAGGTGGGTTTAGAGCTTCTAAATATTGCTGGGAGATCAAAAGTCTTGGATCGCATTGAGATCACTGATAGAAGAATAAATGTATTAACTCATTTAAGAAAGCGAAATCAAAAAGTAAAGCTTATCTATACACTCGCAGAAAATGTAAACAGAATTGCAGATAAATCCTTGCTTTTAAAGAAACTAACTAATATTAAAGTTCATACTATAAATTTGAGAATGAAAAAAAACACTGAGGAATTATTTAAACAAATAATTGATAATGATTTCGGATGCTATGTTTGGGGTGTTAATTCAAAGATTAATATGAACAGGATTCTTAAATTAAGATATAAGAAGAGTCATGTAAGTGCTATATATACTGATTATCCTGATAAACTTATTGATTTAATAAAAGAATTATTTAAATGAATAATTAAATTAAAATGAAATACTATTATAAGAGGAAATTATGAGAGAAATAGTAAAGAATGTATATCATGTTGGTGATAGTGGTTGTTCTGTTTATTTAATCAATACTAATAGCGAAGATGGTCTTGTTTTAATTGATTGTGGAATGAGCTTGAATTTAATTAAAAAGATTAGTAAATTTAATTTGAATCCGAAGGAAATTAGGCACTGTATTATCACTCATAGCCACATAGATCACATAGCGGCATGTTATGATTTGAAACTATTTAATAAAAACGTGAAGTTTTACGCTCATGAATTAGATGCAGACGCGATAGAAGAAGAAGGGCATGATAAAGAAACAGCAGCTAAGTGGTATGGAGTGAGTTATAAACCTATAAAACTTACAAAAAGATTGAAAGGTGATCTTGAAATCTTAAAATTTGGTACCTATGAATTTCAATGTATACATACTCCAGGTCATACTCCTGGATCTATCTCAATCCTAATTGAGAAAGAGGATAATATAAAAATTTTATTTGGACAAGACCTGCATGGACCAATTATTCCTGGTGTAAGTGATTATAATGATTACCAAAATTCTTTGCGAAAACTTTTAGCTTTAGAAGCGAATATTTTGTGTGAAGGCCATTTTGGAGTCTTTCAACCTGCAAATGAGGTCCAGAAATACATTAAAAAATATATTGATTAGACTAAGATTCTGCTTTTTCTTCTTTGCCTGAAATTTCAGTTATATCTAATCTCAACATTCCAGAGTTATTATAAGTTTCATCTTTTTTAAAAAATTTATTTTTGATGGCAATAGGATTTTTCTCCAGTTGATTTAGGAGAACTTCAAATCCCGATTTTTTTTCATCAAGTGTTTCGACAGTTATCATTTTTCCCCTAAATACAACTGAACGAAAGGCTTGACCACAACCCTCCTCATATCCATTATCTTCTATAACGATACCACAAACGGAGGGATTAAATTTTATAAAATCTATTTTTTGCCCCTCTTTAGCGCAATGAAAATATAAAACATGTTTAGATTCATCATATCCATAACTTAGTGTGACTACATACGGCTCATTTTCCTTACACATTGAAATTACAGAATAATTTCCTTTTTTTAATATTTCTATCAAGTCTTTCTTATCCTTGATTTCTTTTTCGACCCTTCTCATATGATATTTTGTCAATTTTAGATACCCGAGATCAGTTTATAATTAGTTATCAATAATTTTATCTTACTTATATTATTTTATTAATTTAAGATGGTTTTACAAGATTGGCATTCTCATAATAGCTTATGTCGCCACGCGGAGGGTACAATTGAAGATTATATTAAAAAAGCAATTGAAATGAATTTAGATCTTATTGGAGTCTCAGATCATTTCCCCTATGAGTATCTTGAGAAGAGTAATATCTCAATAAAAGATATTCCTTATCAAGAATATGCAATGAGATTAAATGAAGTAGATTCATATCTGGCTGCTGTTGAAAAACTAAGGATAAAATATCATAATGAAATTAAAATACGAATCGCATTTGAAGTTGATTATTTTAAAAGCCAAGAGAATTTTCTAAATTTACAGATTGAGAAAAGATTAGATGAGTTAGATTATATATTAGGATCTGTACATATACTGCACGGGAAATCTAAATTATTTGCATTTGATGATATGAGATTTTTAAGTATGTATAAGGAATATGAGAGTATCGATAATATCTATTTGGATTATTATAATAAATTGCAAAACATGATAACCTCAGAAAAATTTACTTTTGATATCTTATGTCACTTTGATTTGCCAAAGAAATATAATAAAAGAGCTAATGACAAAGAATTGGTAATGAATGAAGCAATTAAAACCCTTGAATTAGTAAAGAGGAAAGATCTAACGATTGAGATTAATACAGGTGGCTTAAGAAAGGATATAAAAGAACAATATCCTAGTTTTGAAATAATTGAACAAATATTCGAATTAGATATACCAATCCTCTTGGGCTCAGATGCCCATCATCCTAATGATTTAGGATATAAATTTAATGAAATATTAAAACTACTAAAAAAGATAGGTTATACCGAATTAGCTCATTTTAAAAAAAGAAAAAGATACTTTATAGAAATATAGCAAACTAAAAATTAAATGATCCAGAATGAGTAAAAAAAAAAGTGATAATTGCGAAATTTGTGGGAAAGATTTAATTTATGCAACAAAACAAGAAGATTATCGGGATCTTTATTGCGAGTTTTGTAAAAAATCGTTTAGAACCAATATTTATTGCACAGATAGTCATTATATTTGTGATTTATGTCATTCTAAAGGACCAATAGATATTATTGAAAAGATTTGTGAAGAGACAAATATAAAGGATCCATTTCAATTAGCAGATTTGATAATGAAACATCCAAATTTCAAAGTCTATGGTCCTGAGCATCATGTTTTAACTCCAGCTGTTATTTTAACTGCCCTTAGAAATAATGACATAAAAAAACCTGATGGAAGTGAAATAAAGCTATTTGATATCAAAGAAGCAATACGAAGGGCTTCGAAAATTCCAGGAGGGTGGTGTGGCTTTTATGGTTCATGTGGTGCTGGAATGGGTTCTGGAGTAGCAATTAGTGTTTTCACAGGAGCAACTCCATCCACAGATTATCCACGGACATTAGCAAATCAATTGACATCAAGATCATTAAATAAAATCGCCGATAATTTAGAGCATTGCTGTAAAAGATCAGTTAGGTTATCAATTATAGAAACAATTAAATTCTTAAGAGAAAAGTTTAATATCGATTTAGATTATAAGTTTATTAATTGTACCTTTTCCAGTATTAATTCAAAATGCGAAAAGGAAAAGTGTCCTGTTTTTTAAAAAGTATGTTTAGATTTTTCGTGAACTTATCCACCCTTCTGTAATTAGTGGATTTAGAATACGAATATGTTTTGGATCTTTTGTATGAATTACTAGATTATTATCATTGGCATTACCGATTACCGCCAAAAAGAGTTCTTCCCCATCTCTTGTTAGAACATATCTATCTGCTCTGTCATATTTTCGCAAACTTACATTGTCTAAGCTTTCAAACTCATCCAATAATTCTGAATGCTGTTCGTTTCCTGGATTGATTGAACAAGCAATGTTCATTGTTACAGATGATCTAAGTTCATATAAATAGAGTTCTTGTAAATCTTCAATGCTAGGAACGATAATGGTGACATTGGCTATAGCTTTTTCTAAAATTTCTCTCATTTTTTCCAGAATGTTTGATTGAGGAATTTGTATATCTGTGAAATCTATAATTTTTATATCTTTAGAGCTAGTTTGAGCACCTCTAAGTTTTGTGTTTTCTAATTCTAAAGTTTCCAAATCTTCATCAGCCTTGGATAATTCTCCATTCAATATTTCTATTTCTTTCTGAAGTGAAGTGATCATTTCATCCTTTTCTTTTTCTGCGGATGAGTTTGATTTCGTAATTTCTTCTTCTTTTAATGCTATAGTTTTTTCCAATGTTTTGGTCTCTTCGTCTTTAGTTTGTAATGTTTTTTCAAGAGTTTTAATTTGTTGTTCCTTCACATTAATGAGATTTTGATTTGCTTCTAATTGTTGATCCTTCAAATTAATGAGATTATCTTTTGTCTCCAACTGTTTTTTTAGATATCTAATTTCATCTGAGTAATCCATTATCAAGATCACAATATTATTTATTTATAATTTTTACTATAATGATTACCATTTAAAAATTTATTATATCTAATTCATTTTTACCATTTTTAGTAATAAATAATTTGAAATAATCTTGATAATCTAGCATTCTTCACTTATTTTCACATACAAATTCTTAATTTTATTACTTAATTATTAGAATATCTTTTTATGGAAAAATACCCAATATTCATTCATGGAAGAAAAAACACAGGAACAAGAAAAAATACTAGAAGAATTAAGATCAGATGTATTGGAAAGAGTAGAAAAAGAAATTGAATCCTCTTCTGCGATATTAGGTATTAATGTTGGGACACCAGAAGGTACTAAAATTGCCAGTAGATTTAAAAAAGAAATTAATATGACAACAGGTGAAGTAACTGCCGCAAATAGTAGTTTAGTGTTTCTTTCATCTAAAATGTTGAGAGATTCTCTAAACCAAGAAGTTTCTTATAACTTAATTTTTGGTAAGGATAAAATAGTGCTTTCAATTTTAACGGGAAATATCACTATGATCATTTATTTAAATCGAGAATTAGCTGAACTTGAAGGCTTAGATTCCTATATAGAAAAATTACAAAAACTAAGTTTACAAATCTCTGCTATAATTGAAACTTCAGATATTCTTAAGGAGGAAATATTTAAGAGACTTAAAAGAGCAATCCCAAATACTCTTGTTCTAGCAATTATTACAAAAGATGGTTTACCTATTAAAATTCAATCTACAATGCCTGAACCAATTCTTTCAGCTATGGTTGCCGCACTATACAATTTATCAGGAGTGTTGTTAGAAAGCCACATGGAATATTCAATTATTGGTGGAGAGAATGGTTCAGTAATTCTCCATGACTTGGATGAGAATCGAGTTTTAGCAATTGCCGTTCCAGAATCAGATGGAAGAAAATTAGGAACTTACATAGCAAAGATAAAAGCAATCCTCCAATAGGTTTATGTAAATATTTAGTCAATAATTCTATTAATTTTATTTACAATCTCTATTGCTCCGTTATAGGCTTTAGAGAAAGTTTTTGCTTTATATAAAATGGTACATAAAGGTTCACCTGTTAAAATATTTCTCTTCGGCTCAGATTTATCATGGATAAATTCTAGGTTACTGATTTTTGGTAAGAGATTTTTCTCGATATCTTTTGGGGCAAAAAAGATAAATTTTATTGCACTTGTTTTTGGTAGAGCTGTTCTGATTGTTTTTCTAATATTATTCCATTCAAGTGGTATGAAACTTTTAATATGTAGATCTAGAAGATTTATATTTAAAACAGATTCTGAAGCTCTAATTGAACCAGGAATTCTTGGATTACATTCCATAAAATAGGGAAAATGGTCTTGAAGTACAAAATCAAAGCCATTAATTCCTTTTAATCCTAAGTTTTTTGTTAAAAACATTGATATTTCAGTGATAATATTCCGTTCTTCTTTAAGTAATCTAGCAGGTACAATATTACCACAATATGTAAATTCTCTGGGAGAATTTAGAAATTTCTCCCCAATGAGTTGTTGATTGATAGAAATGACTTCACATTCATTACCATTGGAAATAACAGTACAGCTAATGGGAGTTCCTTTTATATATTCTTGAATTATCCATTCTGATGGAATAAATTGTTTCTTTTTTAATATTTGTACCTGAGACTCAATATTAGTTTCATTATCAATTCTAAAAACATTCATTCCACCAGCACTTCTTTTTTTTTTTAGTATAAGTGGATATTTTATCTCAGTCTCTTTTAATTTGAATTTTTCAAAAGAATAATACATTGGAATATTGTAACCATGTGATTTAAGAAGTTCGTAAATGAGTTCAATATCTCTTGATTTTGTTATAATGTCTACAGCATTGTTAATACTAATAGTGTTAGAATTTTTTATTTCATCTAAAAGAAGGGTTCTTCCTTCATAAGCATCGTCCAAACCACTACCTATTAATAAGAAATTTATATCTTGAAGTTTACGATATAATTTAATACCAAACTGAACAAGATGCTTGCTATAAATATCTTTTAAAGAGTTATAATTCTTATTTAATTCTTTAATAACTATGATATTATCTTTTACAAAAGGAAAAAGGTCTAAATCTCCAAAGAAATCCACTGCATATACATCATACCCTGCTTTATTTAAAGAATAGGCTAATGGACGAGTGTTGAATCCAATTACTAATACAGAATTTGATTTATTAACCATTATATAATTTGCACGAAAATAAAAATTTAAAGAATTTTCTTTAATTCCAATACTAAGGAAGTAGGATTGTATTTATCGAATTTGTAAATTTGTCCATTGCCAAATTTCTTGAAATTCTTTTTGATTTGCTCTGCAGAGTATGTGTGCACACCTAGTGCGTGAGTTGCATATGACTTTTTTGGCTCAAGCACAACTAGATGTATATTTTGTTTTGATAATTTTTTTGTTAATTCTTTTAATTCTTTTGTAATTAATGTATAATCAGTTTCTACTTGGGCTATTAAATCGGGGTACTTAACAGAGATATTTGCTCCACAATCGCTACACACAAAAACAATAGGGATAATATTTCTATCCTTCAATTTTTCAGTTTTTATAAGTTCAGACACTTTTTTTAACGCTGCTGCCATAGGCGTGTAGCTTTTTCCTTCTATCTTCTTCAATTTATTCACAGCTATTTTAAAATTGACAGTTGGCTTTTGAAGAACAACTGCTTCTTTACCGCGAAAGATTATTAATGCTATTTTGTCTCTTTTTCTATAACCTTCCCTATGTAATGATAATATTACATCTGTCATTTGTTTTATTACATAATACATTGATGCGGAACTATCTAATACAAAAAAGAGAGCTAAGGGTGCTCGGTATTCATAGATTTTGTCCATTAGATCATATTTGTTAAAATGAATAGGAAAATCAATTTCAGTCTTGTTATATACAGAATTTTTTAGATAATTTCTAATTGTTGCGTCTAGAGCAATACTTTTTGGTTCATCACGCATAGGAGACCTATATGATATATATCTTCCCTTTTGTGATGAGGATATTTTAATTCTTCTTCCTATTCCTCTTCCGCCATAATCAGATATTTTTCGTTCTTTTCTAATATTATCTAATATAGATGTCATCTTTTTTTCCATTTTATAAATAAATGACATAGATCTATCTTTAGCTTCAAAAAACTTTAGGTCTTCATGAATGGGAATGTCTTTTACTTTCCACCCTCCAGCAGGTCTAGGATTTCTCTTCTTATTATCAGGATATTTTGGAGCAGGCAATTTTTGTTCTTTTGATTCCGGAATATCAACTTTATCGGGATCAACAGATTGACGTTTGAATTCTTTTTGAAGTTCATCAGTATGTTTTAAGGGGCCTTCTGTTTCTTTGTTGGGTAGTAAGATCTGGGTATTTTCATATGCTTCTTTAATCTTTCCATAGACTTCAGCTATTTTAGCTTTAATTTCTTTTGGAGCCATTTCATAATGGAGAGACTGAATTCTATGTTCAAAAACCAGATCCATTGCAATATTTAAGTCTTCTTCAACAATCGTTTTTCTGTTATTTAAAGCAGCATGGGCTCTGGCACATCTAATAAAGGTAATATCAGCTCTTTGAGAGAAGATCTCTAATTCATTTACTATTTTAGACACAAATTCATACACAGAACTGGGAATTTGGACTTCTTTTAAGATTTTGCGGGCATTCAAGATTTTTTCTCTCAATTTCTTTTGTGTATCTTCAAAATTCTTAATGAATTCTTTTGGACGATCATCAAATTCAATTACTCTTTTTGTTATTTCTGCTCTTAATTCTGGTTCTCGAGGTGCTTTTATTGTAACCTCTAATCCGAGACGATCTGCAATTTGTGGTCTCAAATCACCCTCTTCAGGGTTCATAGAGCCTACTAATACAAACCTAGATGGATGTGATATGGAAATACCTTCTCTCTCTATGATGTTTACACCTGAAGCGGCAGAGTCTAAGAGCACATCAACAATATGATCTTGAAGTAAATTGATCTCATCTACATACAGAATACCTCGATTTGCTTTTGCCAGTAACCCAGGGTGTAATGCTCTTATCCCTTCAGTTAAAACTTTATCAATAGATAAGCTTCCACATACCATATCTTCTGTCACACCAAGTGGTAAATTCACAAGCCACATGTTTCTATATTCTGTCTGAATTTGTTTTTTTTCTTTCTTTTCTATACAAGCTTGGCATAAATCGTCACTATCCGAATTAGGATCACATGAAAACTCACAATCTTTAATTACTTCAATTTCAGGCATTAATTCTACAAGAGATCTCACAGCAGTACTTTTTCCGGTACCTTGATGGCCAGTTAAAAGTACCCCTCCAATTTGAGAATCTATTACATTAAGTATTAATCCCATTTTCATTTTTTCTTGACCAAGAATCGCTGTAAAGGGAAAATTTATTTTTTTCATCTTTAATGTCCTATTCTAAAAATTCTATATTATCTGCAATTTAAATGATCGCTTAATTAAGCAAAGAAAAGCGTAATCAAATAAAAATTTATCAAAATTAAAAATACGATGAAAATTATTAAAAAATTAAAATTTCTTAGATAATACTTTTAATCTTTTATCTAAACCTGAAACGATGTCGTCCCATTTGTGTAGAATGCTCTCAACTTGAGGCATAATGACACTTTTTTCTTTATACTCTAAATAATTCATAAATTCCTTAATATTTTCAATCTTTAAAAATGTTTCAGCAACGTATTTACGAATATCTTGAGTCTGAGATTTTAATACTTCTGGGATTCTTTTCTTTTCCCCACGGTGAGTCAAGGTAGTTAAGTATTCTTCTGTTCCTTGAAATAATGAATTTAGATTATTTATTCGATCATCAACATACCTTTCATAGACCATTGGAACGTTATCTTTAGGAAAGAAATTGGTAACATCTATAATGAATTTTTGAGTTAAAGTTACTAATTGCTCCATACTCTCATACCCTTCAATTTTATATTCAACTTCATGAAAAGTACTATTTGGATCATTGGCATCATCTAACCTAAATATTTTAAATCCTGGATCATTTTTCAACTGAATTATTGGATCGCCTTTTCTTTTTGGAAGTTCAATTTGCCGATTTAATCTTTCGGGATTGAAAACTAAGGATATAGCTAAAGGATTGTTTTGCTGGTAAGATAACGTAGTACGGGTATCGATATGTGACATCATAACCTTCTAGCTAAAGCTTGGAAAATCCAAGTTTTTGAAGCCTGGATGAGAATGCCACCATCCTACAGTAAACTCTCCTCGCGAGAATGCCTCATCATCAATTATATATAAGGATTCATAATCTTCGTCAGCCCATTTATATTGATCAATTACAGCGTCTTTATCTAACATTTGATGCATAATTGGATATGCTTGAGTAATTTTTACATTATTTCCTTCATTATTTCCAATAAAAACTCCACTAACCTCTAACCAGTCATCCTTAGAAATCTTTGCGTTAGCAAATCTGATAGATGCAGCCACTACAGCCAGATAAACATTTTTAGGGATATAAACTGTCATATTAAAAATCTTTTTGTTTTAAAATACCTAATAAAAATTATTCTATTTATGCCTTCTTATTACCAATGAGGATTAAAATAAGGAAAAAAAACAGCTTAACAAAACAGCTTAGCAATAATAAGGGACCAACGACGATATATGAACATTTAAGAGATGTGCTCTATTACAATAATCCCTCCAATCATTGAATTGATTAAATCGCCACAATGGAACTAATTATTTACTATTTAAAAATTGACTCCACTGTGAAGAGAGTGTATCATAATGTCGTAATATATATTCTATCCAAAAAGATTTTTTAATTTTTAATAAATTTTTTACATTAAATAAAAAATAATTTAAATCCGAAATTTATCATTATAATATTACTGAAATCATATAATTTATATTAAAAAAGTGATTTAAATTGACTGAAAGAGGATTCGAGCCCCTCACAAGCCAACTTGGAGTGCCAGGTACCTCGTATAGACTTCAATTAGGATTGATTAATGAGAAATGGGCTGTTCGCATGTTAAAGGGGAAAGATGTAATTGATTCTTATGTGTTTAAGGACGAAGATGTCCAAGGTGATTTTCCGAACCAAAATTTAATCGTAGGATGGGTTCTAAGAACTGTAGCAATTCCTAATATCAATCCACATCAAGTAATGAAAACAACTCAAGCCCTTGTTAAACAAGCAATAAAGAAAAAAGAAGAAAAAAAGATAAAAGCACCAATTGCGGAAACTAACGAAGTTGAGTTAGAGAAAGTTCCTGAGAATGAATTAAGGAGACCTGAAGTAAAAGGATGGGTAAAAATGGAAGGTAATAAATCATTGCAAGAAGTTGAGGAGGAACGACGGCAAGCTTTTAAGGCAACAGTAGCAGCAAGAAAGGCAGAAGCACAAGATGAAACCTCAACTCTTAAAACCACTAGGCATCTACCCTCTATTCCTAAAGAAGGAGGCGCTGGGCAAACAGAAGCAAGTTCGGAGGGAGATTTTTGCCCTTATTGTGGTAAGGATTTAGAATTTCGGTTCTGTCCTTACTGCGGGAAACCCCTAGCTCACTAATTTATATTATTATTTATAATTTCACTCTTACTTTTTTATATATCAAGAAATTAAAATGGGTTTATCTAAATATTTTAGCAAATAATTAAACTATATATATATCAATAATTAATTATATCTAAATTTAACAAATATGTGATTAACATTGACCTCTGATAAAAGTATTAGTATAAAACCTGATGTTTATTATAAAATGCTTTTACATGTCCTTCGATTCGGAAATAAAGCGAGAGATAAAAGGCAATTTAGTGAATGCATGGGCATCCTCATAGGGCATTTAGATGGTGAACCTGATAAGAAGGGAATTAGAGACCTTATTATCGAAGAGGCTGTTCCCATTTCCCATGGTGGAGCGATAGAAGTAGCATTTAAGCCAGAGGATTATGTAGCTTTCTCTATGGTTGATAGTGCTTATGCTGAAAAAGGATGGTTTAGTTGTGGATGGTATCACTCTCATCCTGGACTTGATATATTCTTCTCTTCAACAGATATTCATAACCAATTGGGGTGGCAAAATGAATTAAATCCAAGTGGTATTGGTATTGTATTCGATCATATGTATCTAGAAAAGCCTGGAGATTTAGGATTTCGCACATTTAGATTGGATAATCCTAATAAGGGTCAAATGTCAGGTTATCATGAAGTAAAGGCAACCGTAGAACCTCCTGATAGTATTGAATATTATTTAAAATTAATAGAATTAATAAATTGTGTTCATTCTAAAGAAGCTCCAATCTTAGAAATTAATGAAATGCCCGATTTGTTTGGGGATATTTCTTTTCCCAGTGAAAACCAAATAATATCAAAATTACCGGAATTAAACTCTACATTGATAATATCTACTCTTAAAAAAGGATTTATTGATTTTTTAGAGTTATCAATCGAACCTTTAATTCTCCTACTTAATTCTTGGAGTGATAATCTAATTAGAAATACTGTAGAGAATAATTTGTTAATACGGAAAGACATTATTAAAATAAAAGAAAGTCTCAGTGAAGGAATTTCTAATTTGCAAAAGGATTTTAAATTTACATTACGAGAAAAATTGAATGAATTAGTTACATATTTGGATGATAAATTTGAAGATTTTGACTCAAATCAAGAAGAATTCAAAAATTCATTTAATCAGATTAAAATAGAACTTGAAGAACAATTTAATATATTATTTGAGCAAAAATTAAAGGATATAATGTTAAAAATATTGAATTCTATGAATGATCATATAGAGAATTTAGCAGAAATAAATAATATGAGTACAAAAACTTCTGAGAACTTGGATCAAAAGATTAACATTGTTGAAAATTTAGCAAAAAATCTTAACTCAGTGGAAAATTTAGTACCAAATGTTTTAAAAAAAGAAATCGAAGAAATATCAGATTTATTCACAAAAAATATGAATAAAGTAATTGGTAATTTTATTAATCTTAGTAAAGATTCCAAGAGTTTTCTCTCAGATTTAAAAGCGGGTATAATATTATTAGAAAGTTCAAAAAATCCAATACAAAATAAAATTGACACTTTAGAAGTAGAAAATAAAACTCTTCAAAAAAGTATAACAGATTTAAAAAAGCAAAATGAAGAGCTTTTGAAGAAAATAGAAAAGTATGAAAAGGGAGGAGTTTAAATGCTTATGACAGATAAGAAAGTAGTTATTAAGAAAGAAGCTTTCAGAAATATGATCTCTCATGTTCTACGTTTTGGTAGTATCGCATTAGAAAATAGCGTTGAGGTAATGGGGGTTTGTTTAGGAAAAAGTGATTCTACTAATGATCAAGTTACTATAAACAATGCAATTCCAGTAATGCATGGTTTACCGGTATCAGTGGGTTTTTCAAAACAAGAAATCGAATTATTTCATCAAATTGAAAATCAATATAAAGAGGAAATTGTCGGGTGGTATATATCGAGACCAGGCTGGGGATTGGATTTTACTGAAGTTACAATATCGAATCATCAATTTTTTCAAAATGAAAAAACTCCACAAGGTTTTTGTATTGTTTTTGACCACACATTAATGAATAAAATTGGTAATCTGGGTTTTCAAATTTACCGATTAGATGATTATTCTAAAACAGATAAATTTTCTAATGTTTCATATGAGATTGAAATTCCATCCACTTTAGAGTATTATAAGTGGATTCAAAAGTTTATGGAGGATTTTCAGAAAAAAGATCCGATACTAATTAAAGAAATAAATGAAATTATAGAACAGGTTCCAGGAGATTTGCAAGAAATTCCAACTTCTGTAGCAACAGAACAAATAGAGGAACAACTAGTAGAGTATCCTGAGATTAGTTCCATAGTTTCTGGATTTAAACAGGGATCTGAAAAGTTATCTGAGGCATTTATGAATACAATTCAGACTCAAATAGGGCGCTGGATTAATGATGTAGAACAAGGAAATTTACGTGGATCAGGTTATATTAGTAATACAGTAAATAAAATGAAAGAAGCTGTAGTTTCTGGGCTTCTAAATGTAAGTAATTGGTTTAAAAAGGAGTTAAATGAAGTATTATATGATTTCAAAAATGAGGCTTCAAATTATGTGGATACAAGAATTGATGATCATAGAAAAGTCACTGAAGAGATCTCAGAAGTTAAACAAAATCTTGTGAATAATTTAAATAATCTCATAGAAGAAAAATTAGGGAATATTAATTCAGAAATTGAGAATTTAATTACTTCAACGACTCAAAAACTAGGAGAAACTACCCGAATCAACGTTAAAATCGAAGAAATGGTTAATAAACTTGATAATAATATTAATACAATTAATAATCAGATGAAATTATTCACTCAAGGAATTGATAAGAATATAAAAATTTCAAGTAATCCGTTACAGGCTAATATAAACGAAAAAATTGAAAAACTGAGTACAGAATTAGAGCCTTTCAAAAATAATTATTCAGAAATAAGAACTTTACTTGATAAACTTCAAAAAACTATTACAGATTTTCGGAATATACCCTAAAAAAAAGAAACTTTACGAACTTAAAAGAATTGTAAACTAGGAGCTTTTGAAATATGCAATTGGTACTTAGGAATATTCGTACTTAACCTTTTTAATTTATTTAATTTGGCAACTTTGCTTAAAATTCGGCCAATTTTATCAACTTTGATGTCTACACCAAATGATTCCCGTAGTACACTATTGATTTTATAGGATGATAGAATGACTACATTTGAAATATTTTTTTCACAAAGTAACTCAATCGCTCTTTTAATTAAACGAATAAGAGATTCTCTGCTTTCAGTTTGTTTTTTTTCCATTTTTAAAATAATAAAATGATTTACCTATATATTGTTATATTTGAATCTTTTTAAAAATTTACTTCATAATTTATATTGTTTTTAAAATAAATTCAATGTAATAATTGATTAGAACCTAAAATCTTTAAATCATAAAATCTTTGCCTTTAAATGTTTGAAAGTAGTGATTACCTTTAATTTTTTATCACTTCTACAAACTGGGCAAATTATTTTAAGTTCTATTATTGTTATAATTACATCTTCTCCATTTATGAAATTTTAAAAGTTCTCATATACAACTTATTATAATAATAACGATTTTTTTATAACGATTTTTTTTTAAAAATGTCTGAGAACCAATCGAATTCTAATTCTTCAAAAAAGTCAAGTACGGTTGAAGAAAAAAAAGAGATTAAGAGAAAAAGTGA
Organism: Promethearchaeota archaeon; assembly: GCA_016839915.1. Classification (GTDB taxonomy): domain Archaea; phylum Asgardarchaeota; class Lokiarchaeia; order Sigyniarchaeales; family SOKP01; genus Loki-b32. Next base: position 5,670 of record JAEOTH010000126.1, on the reverse strand, counting down.
GAAATTTAAACCACTGAAAATCCCAAAGATCTCAAAGCCAGGGAAAGTTGGAATAACCTTTAAAGCTAAAAACTTTGTTTCAAGACAGAAGGTTAAAGTAAATACTTTGAAATCTAAAGCTAAAACTAGTTTTTATGATAAATTTATTCATCAAGAAGTTCTAGTGGATGGACAAGAACCCCCAAAATCGTTTTCAAGCGAAAAAAAATTCTGGGGTTTATATGGCATATTTATATTTTATTCTTTAATTTTAATTACGGCAATTAACATACCAGAAAGTAATTGGATTCAATTTTTGATGTTTGGAAATCCTTTTGAATTTTCAAACACAATTGTGGCATTTTTATTGGTATTATCTTTTTTATATAGTAATGATAAATTGAGGCTATTTATTTTCGGAGATAAAACCGCTGTTAAGCAGTTGCTTTTATACTGCGGTCTTCTTGCATTGTTATACATCTTTTTTCTGTATATTGGAACAAACATTAACTTCATGACCATTTTATTGACATTAGCAATGATTTGGCTAATATTATTAAGTAGTCGGTTTTACATTTACTCAAGGAAATTTTCAACAAAGATAGAAGCAAGGTTTATTAAGAAATATTCAATTCCAAGACGTTTTTTCGCAATTATCATTCCATTCTTTATATTAGGAGTACTTGTCATAATATCGTTATTTTACAGAAGTTTTTTAGTTTGGTTATCATTAGACTTATTTGGTTCATTTGATCCGGCTAGTGCTGTTGCTGTTTATAATCTGGAAATGGATATGATTATGCCCTTAATTTATTTCAGTTTAGTAATGACACTTATGTTTATAATTTTCGAATTTGTATTTACCAGAAGACGTGCTGAAACTAAAAGAGCAGGGACATTTGATAACTTTACTTTTTCTTTGATAGTCTTATTTATCTTTTTCTTTCAAATTTTACAAATCAGTATTTTTATGTTACTGCAAGAACCTACTATTAATGCCATTAAAGCATCAATAGGGGCAACAAGTTCAGCAATATCGTATGTTTTTATATTCGAGTTTATTGTTTCAATGTATTTCTTATATCGAATTATTCGGAAAACTGGGAAAACATTAGGTTGGCGTATTATATTCTTCAAACAAGATGGTCTGATTTTATTCTGTTTAGCTTGTGTATTCGCCCAGACCTTAACACGTTTCTCTCTAGCTAGTGAAATTCCTAATCAAATTATTACAGATGTAGGGAAATTATTAATGGCTGATAAATATATTATCTCTGTGTTGATGATCTTTTTCTTAGGAACTACAATACTAATCTATTATCTTAAACCACGCGAAACTTCAATGTTTATGAGATTACAAAAAGAAACTGTAAGTGAAGAAGAGAGAAGCATGGATAGAGTTTATAAAATTATAAGAAGTGAATATATCAGAAGGGGAGAAGCTTATCCTATTGATATAATTGAGCGAGAATTAATTAAAGCAACCCAACTATCAAAAAGTAATGTATATGACCTCCTAAGTACATTGGCAAAGAAAGATATGGATATTTTGATAACTGAAAAAAAAGAGTTTGGAAAACCAGTAAATATGATTGATTTTGTATCTGTTACTGAACGATTTGAGAAAAAGGGTGTTGCTCAACAAAAAGCTAGGAGATATCTAAGTGAAAGATTATTCGAAACTGCTGTACAAGAGAAAAGCAAAACCAGTAGATTAAAGCAAAGTATTGAAACTGACAAACCCACAGATAGCTTTATCACGTCTCTTACTACAGATTATAGTAAAAAACAAAGAGATAAAGAATTACGAAAAGTAAAAGATGTTCAGATTTCTTTTACAGAGAATAATCTTGTAGAAACTTTAAAAGATCAGATAATGCAAATTATTAGAAAAGAATATTTATATCGCATTGAAAATCCTGAAAAAAATTCTGAGTTTTATCTTCCCATTTCTGAAATCACTTATCAAATTGAACGAAAATTAAAAGTTAATCCCGGAGAGTTATATCCAATTATAGAAGATCTGAGTAATAAGGATATAGAACTAGCGTTGATTGAGAATCCAGAAGAACCTGAAGATAAAAAGATTAAATTTTTTCCCTTTGTAGACGAGAATATGATCTATGCATTAGCAAGTTTTAGACCTGAGGAATATACCAGTTTTAGAATATATGTAACTAAACTCTTCTTAACAGCTTTAAATACCAAAAAAGAAAAAAGAATTCTCTTTCAGTTAAAAAAAGAAATTCCTGAGCAAACAGAACATCAAAAATCGTTGCTTGATTTACTAAATAACTTATACAAATATTATCCAATATACACCGAACAAATAAACCACGTACCAAATACACAGAAGCTATTAAAACAGTTGGATAAATGGAAAAAAGTATTTCAAGATAATTGATTTTCATGAAATCCTTAGATAATAGCTCAAAAAGAAAATTTTAGAAAAGAAGTTACCTTCTTTTAATAAAAGTATATCTCTCTTCATAATATGACAAGATTGTCAACAAATAAACGTAGTAAAACTCCTTTAAGAATTTTTACAGGGTTATCATCCTTTCAAATGTTAGCTATGTTTAGAAGAGGTCTTTTTTACACATTCTTATCAATTTATTTAAGAGAATTCTTGCTTTTGTCTGTTACAATGACAACACTTTATGCTAGCATCCCCATGGTAATGTCAGTAGTATTTCAGAACTTTGTGTGGGGCCCTATCAGTGATAAATTTCAACGTCGAAGAACTCTAATTATATGTGGTGAAATTTTAGCTGGAATTGGAACTTTAACGGTTTGGGGTGTTCATGTAATATTTAATGAGTTTATTTTGGCTGGTTGGGTTATTATTATTGGTCTTAGCTTAGTAGAAATGTTTTGGTCAATGTCTAACATCGGTTGGAGTGCTCTAATAAGTGATTTATATCCTTCAAAAAAAAGAAGCAAAATTATGGGACAATTAACAAGCTTAGGAGGGTTAGGGCGTATTTTTGGAATCTTTATTGGAGGAATTTTATATGATTCTGGGTTTGGTTTTAGAAATGGACCGTTATTTATTGTAGCTTCCTCTGTTATGTTTTTATCGGCAATTCCAATGATTATGTTTAGTCCAGAAGGAGGATTTGATTCAAAAAAGCAAGAAAAGCTAGATTCCTTGGAATTAAATCAGAATAATAATCAAAAAAGCATATTTATTTTTATTATATTTATAATAGCTTTAACATTTATTAATTTTGGAAGAAATTCTATTGCTATTCCATATTCTCAATACCTAAGATTAGGTTCAGGATTCAACGTGAATGATATAATGCTTAGTTTTATTGCTAATTCACGTTCCGTAGCAACAATGATTATTGGATTTGCAGCAGGTTTCTTAAGTAAAAAGTTTGGTCATTCAAAAACTTTAATGTTTGGGACTTCTATAGGTATTGTTGCATTGATAATCACAGCTACCACAATATATCTACAAATAATCTTTGTAGGAAGTTTCTTAATTGGAGCAGCAGAAGTAATCATTTATGCTTCATCATACGCAATTGCTTCTGATTTAATTCCTGCAAAAATGCGTGCAAAATTATTTGCGGTATATAATACAACATTTTTCTTGAGTTGGGGATCTGCCTCTACTCTAATAACAGGTCCTTTGATTGATTTTCTGATATTAAATGGTACAAGTGAGATCTTTGCCTATCAAACGGCATTCATCATCGCAGCAATAATATGCCTCGTTGGTTTATTAATATTTCTATTTTTAGAAGTTTGGATAGTATTACAAAAGAAAAAAGGTACAAGTAATTAATTCTGGCAACATTCTTCACATTTTAGATCATCTAAGGAAAGATATCCACATTTTGACCCCATGTAGCATTCAAATCGTTTTTTTTCTTGATTATATATCATATCTTCAGAACAACATTTTGGAATTGTATCTATTGTTTTGCCACATCCACTACATTTGTATAATCCCATATCTAGGTTCACTTATTTCATTTATTATTCATTAATTACTTCCATTGGTTTACCATGATGTTCTGGGATTTCCTGAGCTCCACAGGACGCTCCCATCCAACAAACCAACTGATTGCCTTCTTTATGCATTGGTTGCCCACAATGCATTGGAAGTTCTTGTTCTATTCCACATTCCACACATTTTAATTTATTCATTTTTTTATTATCCTCTTTTATTTTTATTTTTTTATTTAAAATTACTTTTTTCTCAATTTTATTAGAATCTTTCATTTGCATTAATTTTGGATCCATAGCATCATAATTTTTGAATCTCTCAGGATCTTTTTTGAAGTGCACTTCACAATTTGGGTTACAAAAGTGATAGATTTTTCCTTTATATTCATATTCAATTGCTCGTCTTGGATCAATTTTCATCCCACATACTGGATCTTTTACTTTTTCTTGAGATATTAGAAGTCTTTCCTCCTCAATTTGTTGAGGTGTTTTTGGTTCATATCTCTTTAAAAACAGTGCATTAGTTACAACTGAAACTGAGCTTGAAGCCATAAATACTGCAGCTAAATAGGGAGGAAGAAAGGAGCCAGTTGCATAATAGAGAATTCCAGCAGCAATAGGAATACCTATAAGATTGTAAATGAAAGCCCAAAATAAATTTGTAATCATTTTCTTATAGGTTTTTTTTGATAAGTTAATAGCTGAAACTACATTTCTTAGATCTCCTCTCATTAATACAATATCAGCAGTTTCAATTGCCACATCTGTTCCGGATCCAATAGCAATTCCTACATCTGCTTGTGCTAAAGCAGGAGCATCATTAATACCATCCCCCACCATACCAACAATTTTTTGTTCATTTGATTTCTGAAGTTTTTGAATAGAAAGTGCTTTTTCATTTGGTAAAACTTCGGCTAAAATATGATCCTCATCAATTTTTAATTGCTTTCCTATACTTAGAGCTGTTTGTTTGTTGTCTCCTGTTATCATATAGATTTCCAAACCTTTTTCTCTTAATTTATCTAAAGCATATGGTGCTTGATCTTTAATTTTATCTGAAATGCCAATAATCCCCCTCACTTCATTATCAATACCTATAAGTATAGTTGTTATTCCCTTTTGTTGAAATTCAAGAAATTTATCATTGAAATCCTTAAGGGAAATGTCATTATCAATCATAAGTTTTTCATTGCCAATGAGGATTTGTTTATCTTTTAAAACGGTTTTTATCCCTTTTCCAGGTATCGCATCAAATTTTGTTGGAGATTCGAGGTTCAAATTTCTTTGATTTGCTTCTTCTATTATTGCTTTTCCTAAGGGGTGTTCAGATCCCATTTCGGCGCTTCCTGCGTAAAATAGAAGTTCTTTATCATTATATCCTTTACCTCTCAAATCTAATTCTGTAAATATTACTGAAACTTTTGGTTTTCCAACTGTTAATGTTCCTGTTTTGTCGAATACAATAGTATTTATTGTACTAATCGCTTCTAAAGAATCACCTCCCTTTAACAGAATTCCATTTTCTGCTCCCTTACCGGTACCAACCATAACGGCTGTTGGAATTGCTAATCCAAGAGCACATGGGCATGATATTACTACAATAGATGTAAAAACTAATAAAGATAATTCTAATCCGATTTGAGCTATTAAAAACCAATATAAGAAAGCACCTACTGCTATTAAAACTACAACTGGAACAAAATAATTACTAACTTTATCAGCTAACTTTTG